>DATGOS010000310.1:0-6808 GCA_035305725.1 Cyclobacteriaceae bacterium | reverse complement strand
GCCACGGGAAGTACTGGAGGATCATTGGACAACGTCAAATCCGCAGGCAAAATATCCGAGGATAAGCCGTAACAGTTCCGTAATGGTGTCGGACCGCTTTGTCGAAGACGGTTCGTACATCAGGCTAAAAAATATTCAGCTTGCCTATAACGTTCCCGTCCAAAATCTTGGCATCAACTGGATGTATCAACTACAGTTGTATGTCAGCGGGCAAAATTTATGGACGAGCACCGGGTATTCCTGGTGGGATCCGGAAGTCAATTCCAGGGGCGGCGGCAACTCAACTGCTCAGGGTATTGATCACTACAGTTACCCCACCGCCAAAACATATACGGTAGGCATCCGGGCGGGCTTTTGATGTAGGGGTGAGGTATTTAACAATGAACTTTATGAAAAACATGCTTTTGTTCCGGAATCTGACCAACATACACCCTGCAGGCCGCGGGCTGATGGTCAGCGTCATGTTGTTATTGTTTCTGTCCTGCGAAGACGCTTTGGTGGAGGAACCCAAGATGGTGGTGGAGGAGAACTTTTACAACACCCCCGAGGAAGTAGCCACAGCGGTAAATGCCATTTATTCGCCCTTACGGACCGAAAACCAGCAAACCTACATCTCCACCCTGGAATGTCATACCGACTACGGGTATGGAAGGGGAAGTTTTGCCCAGTTCAATGATTTTCAGGGGATGAATTCCAACAACATCAACCGGGTGGCAGGGTTTTGGAATGCCTTTTATTTGAGTATACGCAATGCCAACCTTGTGATCATCAATGCGCCGGAAGGAGGTTCAGCCCCGGAGGAAATGGCAAAGTATGTGGCGGAGGCGAAGTTTATGCGCGCCCTGAATTATTTTCATCTGGTCCGAAACTGGGGATCGATTCCTTTAAGGACAGAGGTTAATTTGGAAGACCTGGCCTTGCCCAAAAGTTCGGAAGCGGATGTTTATACATTGATCCTGGAGGACCTGCAACAGGCGGAGCTGGACTTGCCTGAGGAGCAGAGACTTCTGGGAAGGCCGACGAAGCATGCGGCCAAGACCTTACTGGCTGATGTGCTTTTGGCACTGGAACGTTATGACGAAGCCAGAGACAAAGCGCTTGAAGTTATAAATACAGATAATTTCTCCCTGGTTCCGGTTGCAAACCGGGATGATTTTCAGAAAATTTTTGGTCCCGACGTGATTAACACCCCCGAAGAAGTGTTTTATCTGAAATATCTCCGGGAACCGGGCCAGGGAAATTATCTGCCATGGGTATTTAACCACCCCAGCACCGGCTTGTACAGCTTTGGAGGGTCTTATGCACAATACAGCGATGCGAGTGATCCTTTTTATAAAAACTGGGATGATGGCGACCTGCGGAAAAGGTTGTGGGATATGGTGGACTTTGGCTTGGGGGATTCCACGCTGGTCAGCAGGAAGTTTATTGATCCCGCGGCCATCGGGGACAACGACGCGGGCAACGATTTTCCCATATACCGTTATGCTGAAGTACTGTTTATCTATGCGGAAGCCGCCGCCCGTTCTGCAGGCGGGCCTACCCCGGAGGCCATGGAGGCCTTGAACCAAGTGCACCGAAGGGCTTATGGGCTGGATCCCTTACTGCCCTCCGCAGTCGATTTTTTGCCGGAAAATTATGACCTGAATTCCTTTGTTGACCTGGTTCTTCAGCAAAAGGCCTATGAGTTTCAATTTGAAGGAAAAAGATGGCTGGACCTCAAACGCACCGGGAAGGCACAGGAGATTTTGATGAAAAACCGGGGGATTACCATTGCGGAGGCACATTTTCTATGGCCGATACCAGTGTCCGAACTGGATTACAATCCCGCGCTTGATCCCGGTACCGATCAAAATCCCGGATATTGAGTATGCGAGGCCTGCAAAGCGATAAGCGCGCAAAGCCAAGAAGAATCTCCGCAGAGGCCCGCCAAAGGGATTGACAGCTCACATTAAGACTTTTGGTACCGGTTTTCAACAAAAAATTTCTATAGTGCTCTACAATCAGCGCCCGGGTTGCAGAGAGGCTGTTAATGCAATGAAAAAGAGGTCTTTAAATTAAATGCTTTGACAAAACCCTCAAAATTCGCCACGGGCTCCTCAAACTGAAGAAATTCACCAATAGTCCGGTAGACACCCGCTTTCGACACGCCGGACTTCACCAGGTGTTGTATAGAACTCGCTCCTGCGGACTTGGATAATTTTTTGCCCTCAGGGTCCTTGATCAGTGGATGATGAAGAAATGTTTTTTTTCCAAAGTCGGAACCCGGAAGCATATCAGACAGGTAAACCTGGGCCACCGTGGATCCCCAAAGGTCTTTTCCCCTTACGATTAAGTCCACCTTATCCACCATATCATCCACGACAGAAGTCACTTGATAGGCAGGCTTATGATCCTTTCTTCGCACCACAAAGTCCCTGAGGGGAAGGGAGATACTGGATTTGATCTGCTTTCCCGAAATATCATTGATCATGAAAATCCTGTCCTTTTCGGTGTGCAGGCGCCAACTGGTTCCTTCAGCGTCGAACGGGACGTTTTTCTTCTTACAGGTTCCCGGATAGGACCCGTCATTACTTTCTCTGCTAATTTTACGTCGGGAACAGTCACAGGCAAACAGCCACTTTGCTTCCTTTAGTTGTTCCAAAGCTTCGTTATAGACACCTAGCCGATGGACCTGAGAATATTTTGCCTGAAACTCTCTGAAGTTTCGGGGTCCTTCATCCCAGGGAATTCCCATAAAGTTCAGCGAATTAAATATGTCCTCAACATATTTCTTTTTCACCCGCTCCTCGTCCATATCATCAATCCTTAGCAGGATTTCAGCACCGTTTTGCCTGGCTACTGCCGCCGTAATGAGAAAAGACAGAATATTTCCGTAATGAATAAAGCCGCTGGGCGTAGGAGCGATACGGGTTTTTGAAAAATTCATTCTGTATTTTTTGTACCGGTCGAGTATAAGCGGGGTTATACCTTTCTCTTGTTCATTTCATCCACAAGCTGCCGGTTTAGTTTCCGCTCCCGTTCCAGGGTGTTTCTCCGGTGCAGGTCAAATTCCTCTCTGGTTTCTTCCAGCGTTTGTTTTACTTCGGATATAACCGAATAACTTTTTTTAAACCGGTAGATAAAAAACAACAACAGCAGGGTGAGAATGATTACCGTCCCCCACATCAAGTTATTGTAAATGGATTTGTGAAGGTACATTCCCATAAATGAAAAGCTATCTTTCATGTCACGGGCTTCCTGAAGTTCTGCCTGAGAGGTATTCAGATTGGTTTGCAATTCATCTATGGAGGATTTTTGCTCAGCCAGTTGGTTATGGATGGTTTCCAGTTGCGCTTTTAGTCCATCCAAAGAATCCAAAACATTGGATTTTATTTTGTCAAGGTTATACCGCCTTACCACTTTATAATCCTCGTAGTTGTTGGAGATGGCATTCAGGTGTTCAAACTGGCTTTCGATGGTGCCGCTATCCAGCGAGCCGACAGTGCGGTCGCTGCTTTGCGCTGACGCGGAGAAAAAATGAAATGAACAGAATAAACACAACAGGTATTTTACGAATTTCATAAAGTTTGTGATTAAGCGGCGCCAAATTACCCCTGGTATCGCACTGGTTTCTTCCCGCTACAGAATCATTGGTTTCTTTAAGCGGGACAACTCACCTTAGAGGGCGGTTATTGGGATTGCTGCACGCAATGATAACCCAAAATTAAGATTTTTATTGCGTAAGGAGAAAGAAAACGCCTGAAAAGTGGTTCTTATCCATCAACAGTTTATGGACCTGTTCTTTCATACGCCGCGGGGAAGTCCAATGGAACCGGCTTTTTACTATCGGATGGGAAAAGGTCCGCAGATTTTTAAGTAGATTTTGCAAAAAATATATTGAATTTATGGACATTTGTGACAAGTCTGTGAGAACAACCGGCTCATTAAAATGAGAGGCTCTTATCAGCTTTTACTTCTCACCAAACAAACCTGAACATGGAGATTTTCTTATTGACAGAAACCTGGGTTGCCTTACTGACACTGACTTTTTTGGAAATCGTCCTGGGGGTGGACAACATTATTTTTATCTCCATCATATCCAATAAGCTGCCCGCGGGGCAACAGGCAAAGGCCCGCAATTTGGGCTTGCTCTTTGCGTTGGTGTTTCGGGTGGCGCTGTTGTTGGGGATCTCTTATATTATTCAGTTTACCCAACCAATTTTTTCCGTTTTTGACATTGATTTTAGCGGGAGGGATTTGATTTTGGCGGGCGGTGGACTGTTTCTCCTGTTCAAATCCACCATTGAAATTCATCACAAAATGGAAGGGGAGGCTACTGAGGTAAAGGCGAATTCCGCAAATAGCATGGGAAGGGTGATCTTTCAGATCATTCTTCTGGACATGGTTTTTTCCTTTGACAGTATACTTACCGCCGTAGGGCTGGTGGATGAGGTAATCCTTATGATTATTGCCGTCGTGATCGCCCTGATCATCATGATGATATTCGCCGGCAAAATAAGCCGTTTTATCAACAAGCATCCGACACTTCAGATTCTGGCCTTGTCCTTCTTGATCTTGATTGGATTTATGTTGATCGTGGAAGGATTTCATGTGGAGGTGCCAAAAGGATATATCTATTTTGCCGTGTTCTTTTCTCTGGGTGTGGAAATCATCAATATGAGAATGCGGAAAAAAGCCGGAGGTCATAAGGTGGAACTGAATCCAAGGCTGAAAGAAAAAGAATCCTAATAACCTGGAAGCGGAATATGAGGTTTGGGTGGAATGGCATCTTTTTTGGAGAATACCATAAAAAGTCAAAACCAATGCTCAAAAGAATAACGATATTATTAGTATTTGGACTGTTTGTATATGGTTGTGCCACTGTACCCCTGACCGGGCGGAGGCAGCTCAGTCTGGTAGACAACTCAGAGATACTGCCACTTTCCTATGAGCAATACCGGGAGGTGAAAGGTGACAGTAAAATTGTGACCAATACACCGGATGGACAGAAAGTGGTGCAGGTGGGCAAAAGAATCGCCGCGGCGGTGGAGGAATACCTCAAAGCCAACAATTATGGCGACCTGCTGGAAGGATTTTCCTGGGAATTTAACCTTATTGAAAATGAACAGGTAAACGCCTGGTGTATGCCGGGAGGCAAAGTTGCTTTTTATACGGGGATACTTCCGGTTTGTCAGGACGAAACAGGTATTGCTGTGGTGATGGGCCATGAGGTGGCGCATGCCATCGCAAACCATGCCCGTGAACGAATGTCTCAGGGTTTGGTGGCTAACGGACTCATGGGAGGGCTCCAGGTTGCGCTGGGTGAAAATCCATCGCTTACCCAAACCATTTTTCTCCAGGCGGTGGGGATTGGCGGACAGGTAGGCATGTTGAAATTTTCCAGGGACCAGGAGCTGGAAGCGGACCAGCTGGGGCTGATATTTATGGCCATCGCCGGCTACGATCCCAGGGAGGCGCCCAGGTTTTGGGAGAGGATGGAAGCCAAGTCGGGTGGCGGTGCACCGCCGGAATTCCTGTCCACCCACCCGGGACCCAACAGGAGGATAGAGCAGCTAAACAAGCAGATGCCGGAGGCCTTGAAATATTACAAGCAATAAGAAACGGTCGACAGCCCACGGTCTACAGCCGGGGGTTTGCGACTACAGTTCGACAGTTCGACACTTCGGGAGTTTCATACTTGAATAGCCAAAGGGTTACGGCGTCGTACGGACTATAGTTCAACAGGTATTGGTTACGGGGTTATTGGGTGAGTGGTTATTGAGTTATTGGTTACTTGGTTATTAGTTACGAGGTTCGCCGAAAGTTCACAGTTCGATGATTCGACATTTCCACAGTTCGACATTCAGACAGTTCGACGATTCGACAGTACCTACCTGTTATTAAAGCTTCTCAGCTTTACCTGTGTTAATTTCCTTTTGGTATCCAAGGGAAAATCCCCCTTGATCATCCAGTCGTAAAAGCCGGGTTCTTCCTGCAAGACCTTTTCTATGGGTTTCCCTTTGTGTTTTCCGAAGTTGACGCATTCCACACCTTCCGCATTAAATACAAACCGGCCGGCCAGGTCCACCATTTTTTCATTGATCAGCGTATGGATTTTTTTCATGTCATTTTCCATTTTGCCGATCAGGTTTCCCTGAAGATCTTCCATTTCCTCGTTTTCGTACCGGGCGATTTGGGCCTTGAAGATCTCATAAGCCGCCAGGGTATCCGCCTCGGCGCTATGGGCATTTTCCAGCGCCTTGTTGCAGTAAAATTTATAGGCGGCGGAAAGATTTCTTTTTTCCATCATAAAAAAAATCTTCTGGGAGTCCAGCAGGTTTCGTTTTTCAATGTCAAAATCAATACCTGCCCGTAAAAATTCCTCCACCAGCAGTGGGATATCAAATTTCAGTACATTAAATCCAGCCAAATCCGCTCCTCCGAAAAACTGATGCAGTTCTTTGGCGACTTCATTAAAAGTAGGGGCATCCCTGATGTCCTTGTCGTAGATCCCGTGGATCAGCGAAGTCTCCTTTGGAATGGGAATGGTGGGATTGATCTTCATGGTCTTCATTTCCTGGTTTCCATCGGGGAAGATCTTCAAAATGGAGATTTCAACAATTCGGTCTGTGGAAATATTGATGCCCGTGGCTTCAAGATCAAAAAATGCAATGGGTGATTTTAACTTTAAATTCATGCTCCTGGATCAAAATTCATGGGCTGCAAATATAAAGCTTTCGTTTTGAATAAAATAATCAGGACCTTACAGCCAGTGCCTCCAAAACATCAATTCAACTACTACATACACCACCTAAGGCTGTATAGTCAG
>DATGOS010000309.1:0-4528 GCA_035305725.1 Cyclobacteriaceae bacterium | reverse complement strand
CTTAATCAAGACCTTCAGCCTATTCGCATCCCTCCTGAAGGTCTGGTCCTAACCAAAAACCTGGCAGAAAACCTGGGCGTGGGCCCGGGGGATGTCCTTAGAGTTGAGGTCAAGGAAGGCAGAAGGTATGAAAGAAACATTATAGTAGCAGGCATTACTGAGCAGTATCTGGGACAGGGGGCATATATGAGTCTCGCTGCCGCCAACGAGCTTGCCGGAGAAGGCCATGCAGTCTCGGGCGCCTTGCTGATGATTGATCATGGATTTGAGGATGAATTAACATCCAAACTGCAGGAAAAGCCGCAAATTGCAAGCATCGTGTCACAAGACCGAACTATAGAGGCATTCAAGAGTTCTTCAGCAGAAATCATCCTGACATTTACTTTTATTTTGAGTCTTTTTGCGGGAACGATGGCCTTGGGCGTGGTGTACAATAGTATCCGTATTTCGCTGTCGGAACGGGACCGGGAACTGGCGAGCCTGCGTGTGTTGGGCTTTACGCACGGAGAGATTTCTTATATCCTTTTAGGCGAAATGGCCATTTTGGTTTTGCTGGCCATTCCGTTGGGATTTGGAATGGGTATTATTTTAGGAAAACTATCGATTGAGGCGTTGCAGACGGATTTGTACCGGTTTCCATTTATTATGAGCAGTGGCACCCTTGCCCTTGCTGCCACGGTCATATTGACAGCGGCTCTTATTTCAGCGTTTTTGATGTACAGAAAATTAAAAAAACTGGACCTCATCGGGGTTCTAAAGACCAGAGAATAATGACCAGACCAACCCTTAAACAAATTATCCTGATCCTAGCCGCCGTGCTGGTTATCGCCGCTATTATTTATGGATTTTTGCCTGAGGCTGAAACCGTGGAAACGGAAAGGATAGTGTCGGGAATACTTCAGGTAATTGTGGAGGAAGAGGGGCAGACTGAAGTGGAAGAGAAATTTATAATTTCCTCACCTGTGGCTGCCAATATTCGCCGCGTTGACTTAGAGCCGGGGGATTGGGTGGAAGAGGGAACCGAGCTGGTGCGCCTGGCGCCACCTCCTTCCGGAATGTTGGATGCCCGTTCCCAGGCGGAGGCTACCGCCCGGGTAAAGGCTGCTGAAGCCACCCTCCAGGAAAGGCAGTTGAAGGCTGATCATGCACAAACAGTCAAAGAGCGGATGGAGCGGCTTGGGGAAAAGAACTCGGCTACTCCGGAAAATGTCTTGCAGGCACAACTTGAAGCTGCCAGTGCAATTGCCGCACGGGATGCGGCGGGGGCGGATCTTGCTGCTGCCCAGGCCGCCTTAGGCGCAGGTGGTAAAACATCCTTTGGGGCCACTGAACAAGCATTGCGGGCTCCGGTGTCGGGAACAATACTTGCCGTGCACAGGAAGAGCGAGGGGACGGTTAACCCCGGAGAACCGCTTTTAGAAATCGGAGACACCGGGCAACTGGAAGTAGCGGTAGATGTGCTGTCCCAGGATGCTGTCCGGATCCGTCCAGGGATGCGGGTGGTATTGGATCAATGGGGAGGAAGCGATCCTTTGGAAGGAGCGGTCAAAAGTGTAGGACAACAGGGGAAGCTGGTGATTTCCCCCCTAGGGGTGGAAGAACAAAGGGTGACCGTCACTGTAAACCTTGTATCACCGCCGGCAATTTGGCGCGGTTTGGGATCAGGATATAGGGTGCTGGCGAGATTTATTATTTGGGAGCAAGAAGAGGTGCTTCAGGTGCCAAACAGTGCTTTGTTCCGGACTGGGGAGGGTTGGGAGGTTTTTGTGGTAGAAGATGATATCGCAATGCGCCGGCGGGTAACCGTCGGGCAGCAAACCGGCCTGCATTCCCAGGTCCTGGAAGGACTTTCCCAAGGGGAAATAGTGATCATTCATCCCGCGGCCGAAATAGAAGACGGCGTGAGGGTTGAGGTAAGGTAGTAGGCGGAGGAAATTATCTGAACCCTTTGCTAGCAACGGGGAATTCTCCCCGCACTTACAATGGGTACATCGGGGATTTATTCTAATAGAAACACCCGGATTAAGCTGCATTTTCAGGGCGGATATTTGCCGGGATACTCCAGAATGTGGTAATTGCCGCTAAATTCTTACAACTGTACAATTTATAGGGCAATGAAAAAAATCAAGGATTCCACGGTGGGATGGGGAGTGATCGGTGTGGGCAATGTCTGTGAAGTGAAAAGCGCGCCTGCCATGCAATTGATCGATGGTTCTGCGTTGGTGGCGGTGATGCGGAGAGACGGACCAAAAGCAAGGGACTATGCCGAACGGCACGGTGTACCAAAGTGGTATCAGGATGCAGACGAACTGATTAATGACCCTGATGTTAATGCGGTTTATATAGCTACGCCGCCCAATGCACATGCGGAACTGACAAAAAAGGCAGCCATGGCCGGCAAGCCGGTGTATGTGGAGAAGCCCATGGCCCGGACTTACCAGGAATGTCAGGAAATGGTGGAAAGCTGCAAGAATGCGGGAGTTCCCCTTTTTGTGGCCTATTACAGGCGGGCATTGCCGAATTTCCTAAAAATAAAAGAGCTGGTTGAAAACGGGGCCATCGGGGAGATCCGGCACGTAAATATCAGGATGATCCAGCCCCTGGATCCGAACAGGGAAGTCGACCCGGAGGTCAACTGGAGGGTTGATCCCGGCATAGCGGGAGGCGGTTATTTCTTTGACCTGGCTTCTCACCAACTGGATTTTCTGGATTTTCTTTTTGGTCCTATCGCCGGGGCCAAAGGCATCTCGAGGAACCAGGCGGGTCTTTATCCAGCCGAGGACATTGTGACCGCCGCTTTTGAGTTTGAAAACGGTGTGATGGGAACAGGCGTATGGTGTTTTACCGGTGCGGCGGTATCGAAAGAAGAAAGCACCGTTATCATAGGAAGCAAGGGCCAAATCAGTTATCCTTCTTTTGGAGATGCCTACGTAATTCTGGAAACGGACGAGGGTGGCAGGCAACGGTTTGATTTTGAACTGCCCAAACACATTCAGCATCCCCTGATAGAAAGCATTGTGAAGGAATTGTTGGGGGAAGGCAGGTGCCCCAGTACGGGGGAGACGGCCCAAAGAACAAATCTTGTGATGGAGCAGATTGTTGGTGCTGAGTACTAAGTACTGAGTACTGAGTATTGGGTATTGGGTATTGAGTATTGGGCATGCACAATCTTTTCTTTGTACATTGTACCTTGTACCTTTTACCTCCTACCTTACATTCGCACAATCATCCCGCGCCTTTAAAAACTTGTCTGCTCAGCAGGTACTTTGTACCTTTACTTGCGTCAAACCGTACTTTACCAAAAACCTAAAAACATGACTAAGCAAAAAATAGGATTCGGAATTGTTGGAACCGGGGCCATCGCCTCCCACCATGCCGCGGCAATCCGGGCCTATGAAGGAAGTGAACTCGTCGCTGTATGCAGTTCTAACGAAACCAGAGCAAAGGCGGCACAGGATAAATTCGGGGTTGAAGCCTATCACAATTATACTGATTTTTTACAGAACGAGGCGATCGACGCGGTGTGTATCTGCACCCATAGCGGAAACCATCTGGAACCGGGCCTTGCGGCCGCGGAGGCGGGGAAACATATTCTGACCGAAAAACCCATTGAAGTAAACCTGGACAGAGCCGACCAACTTATCAGGGCCTGTGAAGCATCCGGGGTCAAACTTGGGGTTATTTTTCAAAACCGGTTCAAACCTGGCTATTTAAAAGTCAAAGAAGCCCTGGATAAAGGTGCTTTTGGAAAACTGATCATGGGCATTGCGGCGATAAATTGGTATAGAGATCCTTCCTATTACCAGACCAGCGACTGGAAGGGAACCCTCAAAGGTGACGGGGGAGCAGCCTTGATCAACCAGGGAATTCACACCATAGACCTGTTGTTGGATGCAATGGGAGAAGTGGAAACAGTGTTTGGGCAGGTGAAAACAGTAGTTCATGACATAGAGGGGGAGGACCTGGGTGCTGCGATACTGAATTTTAAAAACGGAGCCATGGGCAGCATTACCGGGGGCACCGCCTTGTATCCCGGATATCCCGAGCGCCTGGAGATATACGGAGAGCAGGGAAGTGTAATATTGGAAGCCGGAAAAATCACTCATTGGAACCTTAAAGGATCAGGGAAGGAAGAGGACATTCCCTCATCAGCCGAGCAAAGCGGATCCTCAGATCCCATGGCCATAGATTTTAAACTTCATCTGGCACAGATAAAGGATTTTGTCGAGGCTATCCACGAAAACAGGAATCCCCTCGTCGATGGACATACCGGAAGAAAATCCCTCGAACTGATCCTGGGGATCTACAGGTCCTCCAGGGAGGGCAAGCCGTTGAAACTATAATTTATACCAATTTAATAAGGCAAAGGAAAAAAGGGGACGTCGATCCTCTTTTCTTTTTCAATGTTTGGCCATTTAATAGCTGCTTTCCGGCTTAGCTTTATATCCTGGACCCTTGACAAACCTGCCCGGAGTGGCGCCGGTATGTTCTCCGTTTTCCAGTACCTGGGTACCGTTGACAAAAACAT
>DATGOS010000308.1:0-2676 GCA_035305725.1 Cyclobacteriaceae bacterium | reverse complement strand
GAGCCACGGATCTTCAGGTCGCTGACCCAGGGCAGGGCGCCCTGGAAAAAAGGCTCCTGGGAAATTCTCCATCCCGCAGAAAAGGAAGGGAACAGGCCCCAACGGTTGTCCTCGGGAAAACGGGAAGAGCCGTCATACCTGAAGTTAGCCTCAAGAAGGTATTTTTCCTGGAAATTATAATTTGCCCTTCCGAAATAGGAAGCCAGGGTATTTCTGGAGGCGGTGCCTCCTTGTGTTCCCCTTGCGGTGGCCCCTGCGTCTATTTCATAAATTTCATTGTTGGGAAACGCGTCACGATAAGCGCTGATGCTTTTGGATTCATAGGCCTGGTTTGAAATACCCGCCAGCAAATGGATGCCGTGGTCATTAAAGGTTTTGTCGTATTCCAGGAAGGATTGCAGGGTCAGGGCAGTTCCCTGTGACCATCCCACACTAAGGCTGTTCAGGGTGATGCCATAGGTAGGCGTCACGGGATAAGTGGCTATGAAACTTTTGGTTTCTGAATTACCCTGTGTATATCCGGCCTGACCGGTGATCTTCAGATCATTGGTGATATCCCATACCATAGTTGCATTGCCGTACAATGAGGTGCTCCAGTTTTTTATAAAGGACTTGCTGTTTAAGTCCGCTTCTGGATGCAGGGTCTCGTTTCTTCCCCAAAAGCCATCAGGGGTAGGACCGGGAATGGCATTGGAATTTCTCATGGCACCGCTCACTATCCCTCCTACACCTCCTCTGGTCGAATTAGTAGGTTCTTCACCTTTAAACTTGGACCCAGCCAGTCTTACACTAAAATTAAGTTTTTCGTGCAGCTTGGTGTCCAGGTTAAGCCGGATATTGTATTCATCCGCATTGTTCTTCTTAATAATGCCTTCTTGGTCATAATAGCTCGCGGAAAACATATACCGGGAAGTCTCTGTACCCCCTCTCATTGAAATATCATGCTTTGTTTCAAAGCCGCTCCCAGATCCGAAAAGGTAACCTATGTGGTCAAAGTTGGGGAAATTGGGGTCTGTACCCGACCTAAATTTTTGGATATCCTCCTCAGAATACCTTCCCGGAGTAACCTCGTTGACCACCTCCGCATATTCCCAGGAATTCACCATCTCCGGAATGGTGGTGGGACTTGACTGGCCCATATACGCGTTGTAGCTGAAGACAGGCTCCCCTACCACACCCTTTTTGGTTTCGATGAGGATTACTCCATTGGCCGCTTTGGAACCAAAAATTGCCGCGGATGCAGCGTCTTTTAATACAGACACACTTTCTATATCATTTGGATTGACTGCATCAATGGATGATTCAATTCCATCAACCAAAACAAGTGGACTGTTTCCCGCGCCACTGAAGGTCCCCTGACCTCTTATGAGCAGGGACGCGGCATTCGATCTTGGATTTCCTGATCCCTGCCTGACGGAAATCCCACTCATCTGGCCCTGAAGGGCAAGGGAAGTCCTTGTCACTGTGCGTTTTTCCAGTTCCTCACTGGTAACACTGGCCACCGAGCCGGTAAGGTTTACTTTTTTCCTGGTTCCGTAGCCGATCACCACCACTTCTTCCAATCCCTGCAGATCTTCCTCCATGGTCACATCGATTACTGACCTGCCGTTGACCGGCACCTCTTGGGTCACATAGCCAATGGATGAGAAAACCAGCACATCATCATTGTTGGCATTTATTTTGTACCTACCATCGATGTCGGCTACGGTTCCTGTGCCGGTGCCTTTAATCAATATGTTGACCCCCGGAATCCCTGTTCCCTCAGGAGATGTGACTGTACCTGTTACTTCGATTCTCAGGACAGCCGCAGCGTTCAGGGAGGTGGTCAAACTGGCGTTCACCGGTTCATTTAAGGCCCCCGGGTTGGGAGAGGCCACGCTTGGCGTCAAATACAGGCCAGCCAGCATAAACTGGCCCAAAATACCCAGGCAGGAATAACGGATTATTCTGCCTGGTGATTTGTAAAGAAATTTTTTCATACTGTTGGAGTTGTGGTTAGGGTTAGTTATGGCAATTCATCATCCTTTACAGTTGATAATCAAATTTAAATAGAAAAACTGTCCAACACTGCTACTTTTTTACACGATACTGATACTATATTTCAAAAAAATCCTGCTCTATTTGAAATAGAAGCAATTCCTGCCCAATATGTTATAATGTATGCTCCCCCACGAGGGTAAAGGTGGATGAAACGATGGCATTTATTCCTCGTTTGATTTTCCTTTTCTTGCGGTTTTTTCCACCGCAATTCAGCCCCCAAGGCTATTTAAAATCTTCAGGTTTTTTGTTTTTCATATAATCCCCCATCCCAAACTTTGTGGGGTTAAAGCTGCCTACATAATCCACATTACCCTCGGCAGGAATACTTTCTTCCAGTCCCGTAGCCCAGTAACAGGCGTTGACGACCAGCCGGCGTAAATCTTCACTTAAAAAATCCTCCGAGGTACCCATTGTGGTGGTAAAGGACATTCCTTTTTTTCCCGACCCTGCCGGATAAAACTGTGTCCAGGCTATTGGCATGACCGATTTTTGCCAGATACCCGGGCTGTCTTCGGTGAGACCCGCCGTAGGCTGGCCCCAGACCAGTACCTCCGCGTCGGATGGAAGACTCTTGATGCCATAAACATCCGTAATCGCCCAAATATCCTTTACTCCCCGTAAAACAGGATGTTCCCG
>DATGOS010000307.1:0-2586 GCA_035305725.1 Cyclobacteriaceae bacterium | reverse complement strand
TAACATGCTTCAATGTCCTGTTCGATTTCCTGGCGTTTGGCTTCCGGTAAATTTTCCAGTGCTTTTGTCAGATCACCAAAGCCGTTGTTGGGATCCACCCCCAGTTCATCCAACACGTCCGCGTGCTTTTCGAAAACCGGGGCAAAGAACACCTTCACCGCATGGCCAAAAATAATCGGGTCGGAGACTTTCATCATGGTGGCCTTTAGGTGCAGGGAGAACAGAACTCCCTGTCGCTTGGCCTCCTCCTTTTGTTCCTTCAGGAATTTTTGAAGTGCGGTAATGCGCATGACGGAAGCATCAATCACTTCTCCTTCCTGAAGCGCAAGGTTGTCTTTTAAAACGGTAGTCTTTCCCTCCTTGTCCAGCAGTTCGATGCGGACCTTTCCTGCGGCAGACATGGTCAGCGATTTTTCACTGCCGTAAAAGTCTCCCTCAGCCATGCTGGCAACATGGGTCTTGGAGTCCTGGCTCCATTCCCCCATGCTGTGTGGATTGTTTTTGGCATATTGCTTCACGGCCAGGGGTGCCCGGCGGTCGGAATTACCCTCCCTAAGCACGGGGTTTACCGCACTGCCTTTTACCTTGTCATATTTTGCCTGGATTTCCCTTTCCTCATCGGTTTTGGGCTCGTCCGGATAACCGGGCAAGGCATATCCCAGCCCCTGCAGTTCCTTGATTGCCGCTTTTAGCTGGGGCAGGGAAGCACTGATGTTGGGAAGCTTGACGATGTTGGCTTCGGGGATTTTCGCGATTTCTCCCAACTCCTGCAGGTCATCGCTGATACGCTGCCCTTCCTCAAGGTACTCAGGAAAGTTGGCGATGATTCTCCCCGCCAGGGAGATATCCCGGGTTTCTACCACCACACCGGCTGAATCCGAAAATGCTTTTATCACCGGCAAAAGCGAATAGGTGGCCAGGGCAGGGGCTTCGTCCGTCAGGGTATAAATAATCTTTGGTGTCTTTAAAGTCATAATGTTTATCTATGGGTTTACTTTTTGACAAAAATTTAAATTGAGGAATTCTGAAATTAAGTGCAAAAATACGCAAAAAATTGCGGTATCAAAGGCAAAAAAGCAGATTAGACGGTTTTGGGATTGCCGCCAGGGAGGGCAGGATCAGTTGAGTTTTGTGAATTTCATCAATTATGGATTGGGTTCTTTTGGGTGAGGAACAATCTGCTTTAGGAAGAAATAGGGGGCAGTTTCCATTTTTTTTCAAAACCAACTTCAACCCTGGTGTGGTGGAGCCATTGGGCCCGGGGTGATACCCAGGGGCATTCACTTTCTAGCCGCCATGCGGGTTGTCGGTCCACCCGTCGGTCCGTTTCATCAACCGGACGAAAAAAGAACGCGCCACTATCCAGTCGATTGCTACATCATGATTTTCTTTACCATCAATAGCTTTCCCCCTCATTTGGGAAATCCCGCGACTTTACGTCCTTTATGTAGTTTTTCACCGCAGTGCCCATCACCGTTCGCAGGTCAGCGTACTGCCGCAAAAACCGGGGCCTGAACTCCTGGGTGATGCCCAGCATGTCGTGCACCACCAGCACCTGCCCGTCCACTTCCTGTCCCGCACCTATACCCAAGGTGGGGATGGTGATGGATTGGGATACTTTTTGGGCCAGTTTTGCTGGAATCTTTTCCAACACCAGCGAAAAGCAGCCGCATTCTTCCAGAATTTTGGCATCTTCAACCAGCTTGTTGGCCTCTTTGTCTTCCCTGGCCCTCACGGTATAGGTTCCAAATTTGTAAATGGACTGGGGCGTCAGGCCCAAATGGCCCATCACCGGAACCCCCGCACTCAAAATCCGGCTTACCGATTCTTTGATTTCCGCCCCGCCTTCCACCTTGACCGCGTGCGCGCCGCTTTCCTTCATAATCCGGATGGCGGACCTCAAGGCTTCCGAACTGTTGCCCTGATAGGAGCCAAAAGGAATATCCACCACGACCAGCGCCCTGCGCACCGCCCTGACCACGGAGGTGGCATGGTAGATCATTTGGTCCAAAGTGATGGGCAGGGTGGTCTCATGACCTGCCATCACATTGGAAGCGGAATCTCCCACCAATATCACATCGATCCCCGCGGCATCCAGAATGCCGGCCATGGAATAGTCATAGGCGGTGAGCATGGAGATTTTTTCTCCCCTGTTTTTCATTTCCTGAAGGATATGGGTCGTGACCCTTTTTATATTGCCGGGTTGGTGAACAGACATGGCTTTAGTTTAGTGTAGGTGTACTGTGGAATTGACTGGATCCAGATAAACGGTGATGTGCTCGCTTAGCGTAGTGGCCAGCTCATATCCGGTATAATCCGGGGTCACGGGAAAAAGCTTATGGCTTCTGTTTACAAGCACGGCGATTTCTACTTTCCTGACAGGCTCCCTTAAAAAAGGCTGCAGGGCATAAACAAGGGTTCTTCCCGTGTTGAGTACATCATCCACGACAATCACGCACTTCCCGCCAAAATCAAGATTTTCGGAAAGTGTGACTTCACCCAGTACCACCGCGGTTTTGTCCAACAGGATTTTTATCTGATCAACCTTTAACGGAGAAATTTCCCGAAGTTTTTCCACAAGCAAGC
>DATGOS010000306.1:0-5393 GCA_035305725.1 Cyclobacteriaceae bacterium | reverse complement strand
GTGTCCAACAAGTGGAAGGTAAAACCCACGATCATCGATTTAGGAGACGGGGTATTTATTAAAGAGGGGGACATGGCATTAATGGCAGGCCCCTGTTCTATTGAATCCGAAGAGCAAATCCGAAAGGTGCTGGATCACCTGACCGCCAATAGGATCAAGATCATGCGCGGCGGGGTGTACAAACCCAGAAGCTCTCCCTACGCCTTCCGGGGACTGGGCATTGAGGGGCTGAAACTTTGGTACAAACTGGCCAGGGAAGCAGGAATTAAAATTGTGACCGAAGTAATGCAGGTATCCCAGATTGCGGAGATGTATGATTATGTGGATGTCTATCAGGTGGGGGCAAGGAATACGCAAAATTTTAACCTTTTGGATGAGCTGGGCCGGGTAGACAAAGCCGTGATGATCAAAAGGGGGATTTCCGGGACCATTGAGGAATTGCTGCAGTCCGCAGAGTATGTATTCTCCGGAGGAAATGAAAAATTGATACTTTGCGAACGCGGAATCAGAACCTATGAAAGGGCCAGCCGGAACACGCTGGACCTGAACGCGGTGCCCGTTCTCAAATCCAAGTCCCACCTTCCCGTGGTGGTAGACCCTTCCCATGGAATCGGCATCAGACAGTTCGTACCTCCAATGGCCCTTGCGGCCGTCATGGCAGGGGCGGACGGGATAATCTACGAAACCCATGAAGTGCCTGAAAAAGCGTTTTCTGACGGACAACAAACCCTGGATTTTGCACAAAGCGCCCTCCTGGTTGATCAAGTCCGTAAGACCTTCGAACTACGGAAGACATTTTCATTTTTGTAGATGACAGTAGCGGTAATCAAATACAATTCCGGGAATGTACTGTCGGTACTATATGCACTGGAGCGACTGGGGATTAACGCGGTGCTGACCGATGACTTTGAAGAGATCAGAAAAGCGGACAAGGTAATTTTCCCTGGCCAGGGGGAGGCCAGCACGGCGATGAAATACCTCAAAGAAAGGCGGTTGGACCGGTTGATACCCGATCTGAAGCAGCCGTTTTTCGGCATTTGCCTCGGTCAGCAGTTACTTTGCCTGCACACAGAAGAAAACAACACCCAATGTCTGGGAATTTTTCCCATTCATGTGAAGAAATTTCCGCCGCTGGGCAAAGTGCCGCAGGTCGGATGGAACAGCCTTGAGAATCTCAAATCACCTTTATTAAAAGGCCTTGATGACGGCGATTTTGTGTACTATGTGCACAGCTATTATGCTGAGGTACATCCCGAATACACCATTGCCACCAGCCACTACCTGGGCGATTTTAGTGCCTTGCTGCATAAGGACAATTTTTATGCAATGCAGGCCCACCCTGAAAAAAGCAGCAATAGCGGTGACAAGATTTTAACCAATTTTCTAAAGTTATAATGGAAATTATTCCTGCCATTGACATTATTGACGGCAAATGTGTCCGCCTCACCCAAGGGGATTATGCCACAAAAAAAGAATACTCCGCGAATCCACTGCATGTGGCCCGGGATTTTGAGGGAGCGGGAATCAAGAGGCTGCATCTGGTAGACCTAGACGGGGCCAAGGCCAAAAGGATCATTAACTGGAAGGTGCTGGAGAGCATTGCCCAAAATACCTCCCTTAAAGTGGATTTTGGAGGGGGGGTTCAGTCAGACCAGGATATTCAAACCGCGTTTGACTGCGGTGCGGCACAGGTGACGGGTGGCAGCATTGCCATAAAGGATCCCGAATTGTTTGAAAACTGGATTCTCAAATACGGCAGTGAGCGGATAATTTTGGGTGCCGATGTCAAAAACAAAAAGATTGCTATAGGAGGCTGGGAGGAGACAACTGCCGTGGAGGTATTTGGGTTTGTGAAAAAATACTACGACAAGGGAATCCGCTACGTGATATGCACGGATGTGGCCAAGGATGGCCTGCTTCAGGGGCCATCTGTCGCGTTGTACAGAGAAATTATGGAGGAAATCCCGGGAATAAAATTAATCGCCAGTGGCGGGGTGTCCGGCACGGAGGACCTGGAAACACTTAAAGAATCCGGTGTTTATGGGGCAATTGTGGGAAAGGCCTTTTATGAAGGAAGGATCAGCCTTAAGGAACTTGCTGCCTTTGTATCATAAGGCATGCTGGGTTCCGCGGTATCCTTCGTGCCTGGTGATGTGGAAAATGAAATAGAAGTGAAACCATATTATGTTAACAAAAAGAATTATTCCCTGCCTGGACATCAAGGATGGTAGAACGGTGAAAGGCGTCAATTTCCTGGATCTGCGTGATGCGGGTGATCCTGTGGAACTGGCCGGCGCATATGCGGCGGCGGGCGCGGATGAACTGGTGTTTTTGGATATCACCGCTACGGTGGAGAAACGAAAGACACTGATTGAATTGGTCACAAAAGTGGCTAAAGCCATCAATATCCCCTTTACCGTGGGCGGAGGAATCGGCGAGATTGCCGATGTAAATGCCTTGCTTAATGCCGGTGCTGACAAAATCAGCATTAATTCCGCCGCTGTCAAAAACCCGCAGATCATCAATGATATGGCCGCGGAGTTTGGCAGCCAGTGCATCTTGGTAGCCATAGATACGAGAAACCTTGACGGGATTGATTTTGTGCACACCCATGGCGGTAGTAGACCCACACTGCTCAAGACGCAGGAATGGGCTTTGGAAGTAAGTGACCGGGGAGCGGGAGAGATTTTGCTTACCTCTATGGATCACGATGGCACCAAAAGTGGGTTTGCCAATGAGATTACCAGCGAAATTTCTGCCCTGTTGCCCATACCTGTGATTGCATCGGGAGGAGCCGGGAATATGCAGCATTTTTTAGACGTATTTACGGCAGGGAAGGCGGATGCCGCGCTGGCAGCCAGTATTTTCCACTTCAAGGAAATTTCTATCCCCGACCTGAAGGAGTACCTTAGCCGGGAAGGGGTGGCGGTAAGGCTTAGTTGACGGGTTGATGGGTTGATGAGTTGATGGGTTGATGAGTTGAAAAGTTAAGGAGCATAAACATTCCGATATGAAATATGCCTTCGAAAAGCTGGAAGTTTGGCAAAAGTCGAGGCTGCTGGTAAGGGAAGTATACCTGGTTACCAAAGCTTTTCCCGCAGAGGAGAAGTTTGGATTGACCAGCCAAATTAGAAGGGCAAGCGTATCGATCAGCAGTAACATAGCCGAAGGCAGTACCAGGTGGAATAAGAAAGACAAGGCGCGCTTTTATGAGATAGCTTTTGGTAGCCTTATTGAAGTTCTGAATCAACTTATTTTAGCGCATGATCTTGGGTTTATAAGTAAGGAGGAGCTGGATGAATTAAGACAAAAGGTGGATGAGGTGTCGAGAATGCTTGATGCATTGTATAAGAGCGTTAATGTGAAAAGCTGAGAAGTTGATGGGATTGAAAAGTTGAAAAGTTTATAAAAAAAGGCATAGTACTAGCGAAGCAAACTTATCAACCTATCCACTTATCAACTTATCCACTAATTTTACAAGATGAAAAAAGTAAAAATAAATTTCGTGAAAGTCGGGGGTCTGGTGCCGGCTATTGTTCAGGATGCGTTCAGCAAGGAGGTGCTGATGCTGGGATATATGAATGAAGAAGCCCTGCAAACCACCATAACCACCAAAAAGGTGACCTTTTTTAGCCGAACAAAGCAAAGACTCTGGACCAAGGGGGAAACCTCGGGTAATTTTTTGACCGTGAAAGAGCTAAAAGTAGACTGCGACCATGATACCGTCCTGATCAAAGCGGAGCCGGCCGGACCTGTCTGTCACCGTGGGACGGACACCTGTTTTGGGGAGGAAAACAAAAGCAAAACGGCTTTTATTGACAGGTTAAGAGCTACCATCAAAGACAGAAAGCAAAATCCCACCGGCAAGTCATATACGGCGTCCTTGTTTTCCAAAGGCATCAATAAGGTGGCACAGAAGGTGGGGGAAGAAGCCGTAGAAATTGTCATCGAGGCAAAAGACGACAACAAGGAGCTCTTTTTGGGAGAAGCGGCTGATCTTCTTTTTCATTATCTGGTTTTGCTGGAAGCAAAAGGGTATGAACTGGATGAAGTCATGGAAATATTAATGGACAGGCATAAATGACGGGTCCATTTCAGATGAACGGGATTTACTTATGCCACTGGCCCTTTTGTCCGATTTTGAAAAATATCCTGTACTTGTAATTTGTCACAATATTTTTATCTTTCCTGAAATTTATTTGTTTTCCACACCAAAATGGTCTGAAGATGTTTAAAGGTCTTTCTTTTCTGCTATTACTATCCGTCCTGAATTTCGGCTGCGCCGCTCAAAAAGATAGCCGGATACTCGTTTTTTCGAAGACCGCCGGATTTCAGCATTCCTCGATTCCAGAAGGGTTGCGTGCTATCCAGGAGCTGGAAAGGCAAGGGGAATTTTTGGTGGATACCACCAGCGATGCGGCCGGGTTTAGTGCCGAAAACCTCGCGCGCTACCGGGCGGTTGTTTTTTTAAATACCACAGGGGACGTGCTCAATCCTGCACAGCAGACCGCTATGGAGGGATTTATTCGGTCCGGTGGCGGCTATGTAGGCGTTCACGCGGCTGCGGATACGGAGTATGACTGGCCCTGGTACGGTCGATTGGTAGGGGGTTATTTTGAAAGTCACCCCCAGGTTCAGGAGGCCGCCATTGATGTGGTGGACAGGTCCCATCCCGCCACCGCACATCTTCCGGCAAGGTGGGTGCGGACCGATGAGTGGTACAATTATAAAAACCTTAATCCGGATGTAAAGGTCCTGGCCCTGCTGGATGAATCTAGCTACGAAGGCGGCAAGAACGGCGATCACCATCCCATCATATGGTGCCATGAATTTGACGGAGGCAGGGCATTTTATACCGGCGGCGGGCACACCGAAGAAAGTTACCGGGAGCCCGATTTCATGAGGCTTCTCGAAGCCGGGATCAAATGGGCAGCAGGGCTGATCGATTGATGCCGCGCCCTGCTTCCCCGTCTATCTAAAATCAATCACTCGGTTTTTGCGATTTTTTGATAAGAAGCCAAAACGCCCCTGACCATGGCAGCACTGAAACCATGGTGTTCCATTTCGTTTAATCCTACAATGGTACATCCTTTGGGCGTAGTCACCTTGTCAATGGCAGCCTCAGGATGCACGCCTTTCTGAATGATAAGCTCAGCCGCCCCTTTTACAGTCTGGTTTACGATGGTGTTTGCCGTTTCCGCATCAAACCCTATTTGGATCCCTCCCTGAGTCATGGCTCGCATAAACCGCAATACAAACGCAACGCCGCAGGCGCCCAATACGGTGGCACCCTCCATCAGATGCTCCTCAAGGGAAAGGGTGATCCCGACACTGTTGAAGAGGGCCTTCACATGGTCCTCTACCTTGCGGGAAGCATTTATCCCGCAGATGCA
>DATGOS010000305.1:0-4543 GCA_035305725.1 Cyclobacteriaceae bacterium | reverse complement strand
TATTTTTATCATCGGCAATGAGAAAACCCAAAAAAACGTCATACTCCGGGAAATGGACATTTTCGAGGGGGCTACGTTTGAATGGCAGCGCTTCACGGACCTGGTAACGGGTGATCAAATAAAGATCAACAACCTACAACTGTTTACCGAAGTTACCCTTACCCCCTTGTTTGTAAGTGACGATCAGGTGGAACTGCTGGTCTCGGTCAAAGAAAGATGGTATGTGATCCCCAGCATTATTTTTTCCCTGGCTGACAGAAACTTTTCGGAATGGTGGATCAACCAGCACCGCGATTTTTCCCGGGTTAACTACGGGCTGAGAATCAGCCACAACAATGTGGGGGGAAGAAATGAAAAACTCAGGGTGGCGGGACAGTTAGGTTTTACCCAAGCCTTTGACATCACCTATAGCAAACCTTATATAGACAAAGAGCAACGGCACGGACTATCGGCAAGTTTTACCTACACCAACAACAAAAACATACCCATCAGATCATCCAACAACAAGCAAGTTTTTTTTAGCAATGACGAGGAAGATGTATTGAGAAAAAGCCTGAACACAAGCCTGACCTACACCTATAGGGGAAGCTTTTACAATTTTCATTTCCTCTCGCTGGGCTATAGCCGTACCAGCGTTCACCCGGACGTGTTGAGGGAGAACCCAACATATTTTCTTCACGGGGACACAAAATTAAGGTATTTTTACGCGGGCTATAACTTCAAGCATGACCGGAGAAACAGCGTGGCCTATGCTACCGATGGGGAACTGTTGAATATCGGTTTGAGCCAGTATGGGCTGTTTTCAAACGATGATGTAAGTGAAACAGAGATTTCGCTGCTGGCCAACAAATATTTCCCGATAAACAACAGGTTCCATTTTGTAACTGGGGTGTCTGCCTCAACCTTCCTAAGTTCCTCCCAGCCCTATACCATGGTGAGGGGAATAGGGTACAATCCTGACTTTATCCGGGGATTTGAAGTCAATGTGATAGAAGGTCACCAAACCCTTGTCCACAAAAACAGCTTCCGTTTTGAGCTTTTTAACATCTACTATGATATCTCAGCCATCATGCCCCTGGAGGAGTTCTCCACTTTTCCTGTCCGTGCCTACCTAAGTGCCAACTTTGACCACGGGTATGTAATTGATAAAAACAAACTTCCTCAAAATAACGCCTTGACCAACGCCTACCTTTATGGATATGGCCTGGGATTGGACCTGTTCACCTTTTATGATCAGGTATTCCGGTTTGAATATTCCATAAACAGCCAGGGAAAAGGTAATTTTTTCATCAATGTGCGGGCACCGCTCTAAAAAACTGCAAGAATTACCGATTTTTATTTAATTTTGTAATACCCGGTTATCCAATTTTATTCGATCACTTTTATTCCCCCAGTTATGAATAAAGGTTGGATTTTCGTATGTTTCAGCATTCTATTTTTGGCTTGCTCCGATGCTTGGTGCCAAAATGGAACCGAAACTTTTCCCGCTGGAGCCCGCAGCATGGGAATGGCCAATACCCATGTCACGATTACCGACGCCTGGAGTGTATTCAACAATGTAGGCGCGATGGGGCGGCTGGAAAGGCCGCAGGCATTTTTTAGTTATGATCACAGGCTCGGCCTCCACGAGCTCACCACCCTGGCCGCAGGCGCCACTTTTGTCCATAAAGCTGCTGTCCTTGGCCTGGGTTTGTCCCACTATGGAGGCCCGCTTTTTAACCAGCAACAAATCGGCCTGGGCATTTCCAACACCCTGGGCATCGCAAGTTTTGGAGTGAAGGCAAATTACTTTCAGACCAATATCGAAGGATATGGGCGGCACGGGGTCCCGGTATTGGAATTCGGAGGCGTGGCCACGCTCACGCCCGAACTGTTTTTTGGTGCCCATATATACAACTTTACCCGATCCAGGATGGCTAAGGTGTCAAGGGATTATTTGCCCACCCTGATCAAGGTTGGATTGTCTTACCGCCTTTCGGATAAAATGATGATCAATACAGAAGCTGAAAAGGAAATCCTTTCCCCTCCCAAAATGAAAGTCGGGCTGGAGTACAGCCTCCTACAACGCGTCTGGGCGAGAACAGGTATCCATACCAATCCCCGCAATTTGTTTTTTGGTATGGGTTTCAGACCGGGCAGGTACCATATTGACTATGCATTAAGCCAAAATTACCGCTTGGGGTATACCCATCATTTTTCTTTTAACTACCTCTTGAAACAGGATTGAAAGCTGCCGCTTGTATAGGGTTTATTTATTGTTGTCTGCTTCCATGGTTTACTTTTTCCCAAATTCGAAACAAAGGGGAAATTGATTTGGAAGCCATTGTAGAGAGCATTTTTTCCCTACAGGAAGAAGAATTGAACTACGAAGAACTATATGAAAGCCTGCTTCAGATTTACAGCAATCCCCTAATGATCAATGAAGCCGGTGTCGAAGAACTTCAATCATTGTACATCTTAAACCCGTATCAAATCAACAGCCTGGTAGCCTACCGGGAAAGATTTGGCCAGCTTCTTTCATTGTATGAGTTGCAGGCAGTTCCCGGGTTTGACCTGGAGACGATTTACCGGCTACTTCCTTTTGTTACACTGGAAAATGGGGAGCAAACCTTCAACCGGCCGTTTACGCAGAGGCTTTTGACAGAACCCAACGCCTACCTGATGATCCGCCTTCGCCGGGTTTGGGAAACAAGACAGGGTTTTGCCGACCCGGACAGCCTGAATGGACGTCCGGCTACCCGTTATCTGGGTGATCCGAATGACCTTTATGCACGGTTCAGGATGCAGCACCCAAAAGACTTCAGCCTGGGCTTTACCCTGGACAAAGATGCAGGGGAGGAATTTCGCTGGGATCCTTCCACAAAACGCTATGGGTTTAATTTTCTCTCCTACCACTTTACCCTGTTTGACAAAGGGCGGTGGAAAACCGTGGCACTGGGTGACTACCGGGTGCAGTTTGGGCAGGGTCTGGTGTTCGGCTCAGGGTATTCGGCAGGAAAAGGTGCCGAAACCATTACGACGGTAAGGAGGAGTTCGCTGGGGATCAGGCCTTACACTTCTGTGACGGAATTTGGATATTTTAGGGGTGCGGCGGCAACCTATTCGCTGGGCAATGTGGAAATATCCGGGCTTTACTCCAATGCGCCCCGCGACGGGAGTATCGAAACCCTGCCGGATACCCTGGACAGCCGCGAAGAATTCATATCCTCTCTGTTACAAAGTGGTTATCACAGAACGCCTGCGGAGTTGGGCAAAAAGTCCACAGCCCGGGAACAAAACATTGGCGGTAATCTATCCTACAACAGCCCTGGAGGAAACATCCACTTCGGTTTCACCACACTGTATTCCGAGTACAGCCAGCCTTTTATAAGAACCCCACGGATTTACAACGGGTTTGAATTCCGGGGTAAATCAAATTATATCCACAGTGCAAGCTTTTCCTACAACTATCAGAACCACTTTCTCTTTGGGGAATCGGCCATTTCCAAAAGCGGGGGAACAGGCACTGTCATCGGCCTGATGTCCAGTCTGAATACCGCACTTGACCTGTCCGTGTTATGGAGACAGTTTGACCGGAATTTCCATAGTTTTTACGGGAACGCCTTTTCGGAAGGCTCCAGACCCATTAACGAAAAAGGCATTTATATAGGATTGCAGTTCAGGCCGAAACCGGGCCTTTCCTGGAGCGGATATTTTGACCGCTTTTATTTTCCCTGGCTAAAGTTCAGGGTGTATGCGCCCTCAGACGGACACGAGTGGTTTCAACGGCTGACCTATTCGCCCAGCAGAGACCTATCGCTGTTTCTTCAGGTCCGGGAAGAAATTAAGGACAGGAATTTGCCTGCCGGGGAGCAAGAAGGTTCAGGATACAGGGTGGCCTCTGGTAAGAAAATGAACTATGCTACAGGTTTGACCCTGAATATTGACAAGCGATGGAGCATCAAATCCAGGGTGCAGTTCAGTTCCTATGACTTTAACGGTAAAAAAACGGGCGGATTTGCCATCGTGCAGGATATAGATGGGGCATGGGAAAGGTTCCGCATTAGCGGGAGGTTTGCTTTATTTGACACAGAGGATTACGACAACCGGCAGTATGTATATGAAAAAAATGTTTTGTGGGCATTCTCAATTCCCAATTACAGCGACCAGGGTATGAGATATTACCTTCTGGCACAATGGGACATCAACAAAAAAGTGACATGCTGGTTGCGCTGGGCAAGGATGACTTATACCAACCGGGATGTAATCAGCTCGGGACTCCAAGCCATTCACGGCAATACGATGACCGAAACCACCTTTCAGATGCGTTATCAGTTTAACAGATGAATTATGAATGATGAGTGATGAATTATAAGTGATGAATTGTAGCAAGATCAAAGAACCAAGAGCCAAAGTGCCACTGTGAGCTTTCGACAGCGGGCCGTGTACCACTAACCAATAACTTAATACTCAATAACTAAAAATATGGTCAACCTCTATCAGACACGCACAAAATTTGAATGATGGACGGATTAGGACTTACCACTTATGCCTTTCAAACGTA
>DATGOS010000304.1:0-6471 GCA_035305725.1 Cyclobacteriaceae bacterium | reverse complement strand
CAGAGAAAAACAACAGGTCTGGGTCATACTTTCGCAGGTTGTTCACCAGCGGACTATAAGGAAAACCCGCCCCGTGTTGGCAGGTTAATCCGCCGAATACCAACGGTCTCCCTATGGGGTCTTTTCGAATGACACCCTCATAGAAATGTTCCGTAAGGTTATTTTCATACACCAAGCGGTAAGGCACCACTTGCGCAGCATCCCAATTGTCTAACTGAAAACGCGCAATACAGGCCGGTTCTTCAATTTTGCCAGTCAAGGTTTTCACCCATTTGTTGTCTCTCTTCAAAAACAGCTCAACGTTCTTGTTGTCCTTAATACCCAACGGCGGCATCTGTGCGGAGAGTCTAAGCGTGCCTTTGGATAGGGTATGCATGGCCCACAGAATCGGACCAAAGCTGTTTTCAGGTTTGGCTTCCGTTTTTGGACCCGAAACTGCCAATCCCTTAAACCAAAATGGGGCACCGTTCCTCTCTTCAAGGTTATTGGCCATGGCCACCAGTCCCTGCACATCGCTGTCTGCATGGTAGGGCAGCTCCGTCACCTGTCCGTTTTTGTCCCGACAGGCCAATATTAACCGGGTTGAATTGCCGGAGCTCGTGCCACTGACCGTCAGCGTGAATTCACTAAAGTCAAAATCACGGGGAAGGGCCTCGGATTTATCAGCCATAAACAGGGATCCTTTGGTGGAAACGCCCGCATTGATGCCCTTGCCAAAATAGCAGGCCGCTTTTACATCGGGATCCAGGCTGTCCTTTATCCCGATGGAAAATCCCGCTGAACCATCCCGGCCGGTTTCGGAAGTTTCTTGCATCAATCCCATGGTGGCAGAAACAATAAATTCACCATCGCCACCATTGATCACCGTCGTAAGCAGATTGACCCGGGAAAACCGCTCCACCCCCACAAATTCCAGCCTCGAATTTCTTACCCTCCAGTCCTCCATGGGTATTGCCCAGTAATTTTCTCCTATCCAGACCCGGTCATTAATTCCGCTAAAGTCATCCTTGAATCCGGTATCCGGAAGTTCGCCCATGAACTTGTTTTTCTTAAAGAGAGAAAGCGGAAATCCTGACAGTGCGAAAGACAGCGATGCCAGAGTCAGACTCAGTTTCTTAAAAAAGCTTCTCCTGTAATTTGAAACCATCGATTTCTCCTTCATTGACATAATACGGTCTTCCGGGCCTAAATTAAAACTGTCTGCAAACGGCGATATAGCATCAATGACCTCCCCAAAGCTGTTTTTTCCAAGTTTCCACGGTATTGCAATCCATAGGAAAACAATTTGCTGGCTTCTTCGTCTCGACTAAGCTTCCGGTTTGTCCTTAAACATATTTACATAATGGGGAGAGGGTTCGAAAATACCTCCGCTTTCCCTGAAAAATGACTCATCGGTCACATAGACCCCGTTTTTGTCCTTTATCCAGGAAGCATTGGCCCTGGGATGGTGGGACAATTGCCTTTCCCAGTCCTTATAATACTGGTGGCCGTTGGTCTCCTGCAGGCCCATGTCCATTTCTGGAAAAGGGTTCAGGCGGGCAGCTACGCATTTGTTCCAGTCCACCAGGATGGGATAGGCTGTCAGGTCAGCACAAAAGCAGGGAATATTTTTCTCATAGGCGGCCTGTGCGATCTTCATGGTCATGGTTAAGGTTTTGGCGATGGCTTTGACGGCAATGGCCGTATAGCCCTGTTCGATTCTTGCCACCGTGTCCTCTACGGTGTGGGCACTTTCATCGGCCGCCACACGTACTCCCATATCCCCTACATATACTTCATTTCTTTCTCCAAAAGGCTCCTCGATCACGGCGATCTGGTCAAATGCTCCTATTTTGCGTGCATGGTCAAGAAAGCGCATAAGCGTCTCTTTCTTATCATAGCGTTCGTTCGCATCAAAATAATAGGGGATCTTTCCGTCTTTTGTATGCGGGGTTTCCAGATGGCCGATGGCTTTATGTACCTCTGTCAGAAAGGCCATATCTTTTTCCAGCATTTCCTTCTGCGTTCCCGCGGAGCCGGTCTTTAGTTTCATGATGAAATAACCTTCTTCAGCCGCCTGTTTGATTGCTTCCACCTTTGCACCGACACTGAAGGAGGGAATGCTGGCTACTTTGTCATGTCTTTGGGAAAGTCCAGGCTTGTAAGCCTCGGGAATCATTTCATCAAATTGGCCGATCCCGTTTTCCGCTGCATACAACAGCCAGATGGCATTGTCCACCGGCACCAGGGCATTCAGCGCGAAGGTTTTCTTTAGAGCGGGGTTGTTGGTGATTTTTTTTCCATAGGCATGGATTTCCGGAAGAAGTTCTTCCTGAAGCTTAACCGGGTCCCGAAAAGAATTTCCCTCTAACATCTGTAAGGCTCTTTCGGTCATGGCATACATCAAGGCGTTTCCGCCATTCACGGAATGGTTGAAAAAAACCTGGGAGTCTGACCAAAGAATGCCCTGCTTGCCCAGACCCACCTTACTGATTCCGGATTCGCTTTCCATATAAACAACGGAATGCCATGTCTCCCGCGACACGCCCCCCTTAAACCGGTAAGGGATCATGGGCACCCTTTCAAAGTTGGAATCCACCTTATTAATTACGATTTTGGATGGGTTCCTTTTGGGCGTTTGGGTGACTGAGGGCGTAAATCCCACTGTGCCCATAGCCATCACTGCGCCTGTCCCCAACTGCATAAATTCCCTGCGGTTGATCCCTCGGCGCTGCATATCTTTCCTATTCATAATCCGGATCTTGTATATTTTCTGAATCAATTTTTCAAAGCGGGACCAAAGAGCCTTTGCCCTCTAATGCACCAATTGGCATTGATCTTCGGATCCTCCGTTGCTTTGGATAAACAGCCATGGTTTCACCTATAGTTAATTTCTTCTGTGTTGCTTCCATCCCAGTGAGGGGCTTTGCTCCCGGGTGGCAACATGAATCCCATAGGTAAAATAGTGGGATTTGGGCAAGGCTCCAAATGAAAGGTAGGGAAAGGCATTCCTCCAGATTAAAATAAGTAATCCGGGAAAGATTTCCGATCTTAAATTCTATATTTCCCGAAAGTTAGCACATTGAATTATGGCTATTTTAAGGCCAAAACCTCCTGCTCCCTATAAAATACCCGCCACAATTTGCCTGTCACGGAATCAGAGATGATCAGTGTGCCATCAGGTGCCATGGCAAGTCCTGTGGGCCGATGCTCGGCATCCCCCGGGCTTTCTATCTTGTCCACGCCTGCAAACCCATCAGCAAAACGCTCGAAATCACCTGTTGGATTGCCATTTTCAAACGGCACAAAGGTCACCAGGTAACCTTCCTGTTCCAGAGGAGCCCGGTTCCAGGATCCGTGAAAAGCAATAAATGCCCCACCGCTGTACTGTTCGGGAAAATGATCACCAGTATTGAATAGAATATCATTAGGACCCCAATGGGCGGGAAAAGTCATGATGGGGGATTCTGTGTTTTCACAACGGCCAACGGTTTGCCGATCACCACCATATTCCGGCGAAAGTACCCTCTTGTCCTGTTTGGGATCATAATAACAATAAGGCCAGCCAAAATCCGCTCCATCACTGAGCCTGAAAAATTCCTCGGCAGGAATTTCGGCACTGGCCTGCTCATCATACATTTCAGGAAATAAACTGGTCAGCATATCCCGGCCATGCTGTACAACGTAGACATGGCCATCCAGCGGATTGGCTTCCAACGCGACAGCATTCCTGATCCCCGTGGAAAACCTGTGACCATCCTTCTGCTGGGTTTGGCCAATTCGTTCGGCATCAAACCGCCACACACCGCCATACAGCTCCAACAGGGGGCAGGGGTCCATGGCAGGTGAGCCTTTGGTGCGATCAGTCTCCTGACAGGCATTGGAGGGAGCCCCCACGTTAACATAAAGGTTGCCCTGATCATCAATAGTGATTGACTTGGCAGCATGCGAAGTCTCTTGGACAAATCCCGAAACAATGGTATCGGGCGAAGCAGCGTTGTCAGGGAGCAGGTTGCCGCTGCTGAATGTATACCTAAAAACGGTGCTGTCATTGGATGCATAAAGATTCCCATTGTAATAGGCCATACCCGTACCGCCAAAGTCACTGAAATACTCTATTTGGTCGGCTCTTCCGTCTCCGGTAGTATCCCTAAGCGCGACAATTCCCCCCTGCGCGTGAGGTTCCCGCAGCTTGACATAAATATCTCCCCGCTCGTTTACCGCCACATGCCTTGCCCGGCCCAGGTCATCCGCGATCACGTAAGCCTGCATGCCCGGCGCCAGGCTAAGGCCTCCCTGGTCCTCATCGGCTTCAAAGTAAGGGTTTCCCTCCTCTTGCTCCTCAGAAGGGGCTCCGCATCCGGTGAACATCAAGTTTGCCACAAGGCAAAACATATAACATAAAACGGAATAGCTAGGGTATTTCATAGTCAATTTACCTTAAGGGTTCCTTATACATTTTTTGATGATAGTCTTGAAAATGCCGTGACAGTTCCATGTTCCCAATGCCTTTCAATCTGCCTCTTTAGCGTTTTTCAGCATAAATATAGGGCAACGATGTGTAATGCCAAAACTTTTATTGAAACAACAGGTAATTATGTTCTTTTGTGAGAAGCACCGATTAAAATCCCTACGGTGATTGGCTAAGGGCGCACTACTAGTTCTGAACAGTCCGCAGGACGGTGAGCCTGGATTTCAGCTTTAAAATCACCCAAACTGGAGAGCAGGCGTTGGTTCAGGTCAACTTCCGCAACCGCCAGGGTGCCCCATTCCGTGGCCTGGGAAATGATGTCCCCCCCGTAACCGAATATCCCGGAGATCATCCAGTTGGCGCTTATATCATTGTGGGTGCTGCTGGCGATATACACGTGGTTTTCGCAGGCCCGCGCGGCTACAAGTCTGGGATTGCAGCCCATCACCGGAAAGGCGATTACTTCCGCCCCCCGGTTGCTCAGCTCCCGGGCAACCTCCGGAAAAAATCCGTCATAGCAAACCATCATCCCTACCTTGCCAAACCTTGTGTCAAAGACAGGATAGGTATGGCCTGGCATGATGCCGCCTTCCACTTCGGGATCCGGCAGACAAACCTTCCGGTATTTTCCGACCATCTCTCCTCCGGGCCCTATCAGCACAGCTACATTGTAGATCACCGGTCCGTCTCTTTCGACCAGTCCTGCCACAATATAAAGATTGTGCTCTTTGGCAAGCATCCCGAAGTAATCCGTGGACGGTCCGGGAACAGTTTCCGCTACTTCTACATAGGTCGCCCCTCCACCGAAGGTCAACACTTCCGGAAGTACAAGGAGGTCGGCTCCTAACTTTCCTGCCTCAGCAATTAAAGGCTCGAAGGCTCGCCTACGGGCCTCCGGGCTGTTTGCATCCCGGGGAATAAAATGGGCGGCCGCCAACCGGACTTTCCTTGGAACGGGTGGGGCAATTTCAGTAAGACGGACCCCGGCCCATTCCACTGCCGCATCCGAAGCCCATCGCAGCTCCAGTTGCACCACTCCCTGCGAAGCGGCGGAAGGCACCTTATACCGGCCGGACAATTCTGTCCAGCCGCCGCCAAGGGGCAGCGACTCCATGGGATATTCAGAGACGGCGGTAGGGATGTCGGTAGCCTTTTCCCCTGGTTTGTAGGAGGTGAAGGAAGGTTCATCATGTTTCACGGTCTTTCCGTCTTCATCAAGCCAGATGACCCGGGCGATAGCCGCCAGGCGCATCGGAATGGGTCCCTCGGCACCTTTGTACCTACGTTTGACCCCAAAGCGGTACCATCTGCCTCCTGTGACGGGAAAAGCCTTGGTCCATCTTCCAAAAAGCCCTTCGCGCCGGTCTGATTCGATGAGGAAACTTCCATCCTGATCCGGTCCTCCACTGGGATCATAGGAAAACCGCGGCTTGATTTCATTCCGGAGCGAAACACCCTGCCAGCCTTGCGGAACGGCAGCGGAAAGTGGAATCAGTTCGGTTGCTTCAGGGTATATTCCGGCCAGTCCACTGATTCCCCCCAAAGTGGAAAGGGTGGAGGCCGCAAGAAATTTTCTCCTGGAAATCATATTTCAACGATTTTAGTTACCCTTTAAATTTCGCCGATTTCCCGGATGGCCGTGACTTAATTATTTTGCCGACCTCCTGGCTTTTTGAAGGACTTTGTCCAGGAAAATCCTTTTGCCGCCCTTCTTTTTACTTTCGTCCGCCGCCGCCATAAAGGCAAAGATTTCCGTAGTTTCGTCCCGGCTTACCGGTACCTCTCCGGTTTCAAAAAACTTGGCCACGCGCAGCAAGAGAGGGTTATATCCCCCGCCTCCTGCCAAAGGCATGATGGATTCATCACCATAAACACTGCCCCCATATCCGATCTTATTAAACCTCAGACCCCTTAAGGTGCCAATGCGGTCATCGTCCCACAAGCCGACCACCACGTCCGAGTCGGCCGTATGGGTACGGGTAAGACTTTTACAGCCCAGGCCCATCACGGTAAAAAGCATC
>DATGOS010000303.1:0-4767 GCA_035305725.1 Cyclobacteriaceae bacterium | reverse complement strand
CAAGTCCCAGCGCCTCGAAAATCTGGGCGGCCTGATAGGACTGCAGCGTGCTTATTCCCATCTTCGACAATACCTTCAACAAACCTTTTCCGATCGCTGTTTTGTAATTCAAAAACAGCTCCTCCTGAGGGAACACCCGGCTGAGGGCGCCCTTTTCATTCAAGTCCAGTAAGGTTTCCAGGGCCAGGTATGGATTGATCGCACTGGCACCATAACCGATCACGGTTGCGAAATGGTGGGTTTCCCGGATGTCGCCGGCCTCTACTATGATTCCCGCTTTGGTCCTTAGTTTTTCATTGACCAGGTGATGGTGTACCGCACCCACCGCCAGCAAACTTGGAATCGGGGCAGTGCCCTCCTCACAGGATCTGTCGGAAATGATCAGGATATTTTTCCCGGCCAGAATCGCGTCCACGGCTTCCTGGCAGATTCTGTCCAGCGCTTCCAACAGGCGCCCAGGCTTGTGGTCCGAGACAAACTGCGCATGCAGCGTATGGGAAAAATAGCCACGGTTTTCCAGGTTCTTTATTTTTTCCACGTCTTCGTTGAGAAGTACGGGCTGGGAAATATGAATCTGCCGGGTATGCTGCGGACTTTCCTGCAGGATGTTGCAGCCACCACCAATCCTGGTGAACAGGGACATCACCATACGTTCCCTGATCGGGTCAATGGGTGGATTGGATACCTGGGCAAACAGCTGTTTGAAATAATTCGAAATGTGCTGGCTTTGCTTGGAAAGCACGGCCAGAGGAGTATCAGCCCCCATGGAACCCAGCGGTTCATATCCCGTGTCTCCCATAGGCGCAAGAATCAGTTTTACATCCTCATAAGTATAACCAAAGATGGTTTGCCTTTTTTTGATGTTTTGGGTACTGTAAGGGATGGAAAGGCGCTTGGGTGCGGGCATCAGACGGAGTTTTAGCCTTTCTTTTTTAATCCATTCTCCGTAGGGTTGCCTGTCACACACCGCGGCTTTAATTTCCTCGTCAAACAGAATTTTCCCCTTTTCCAGATCTGCCAGCATCATCCGGCCTGGACTGATCCTACCCTTTTCAGTGATTGTGGCCTCCCTTATCGGCAAGGCGCCCGCTTCCGAAGACAGGATAAGCCGGTCATCCGAAGTGATAAAATAACGCAGTGGCCGAAGGCCGTTCCTGTCCAAAGTGGCTCCCACGGATTTGCCATCGGTAAAGAGCAGCGCTGCCGGACCGTCCCATGGTTCTACCAGGGCAGCATGGAACTTGTAGAATGATTTCCTTTTCTTGTCCATGGTCAGGTTATCCTGCCAGGCTTCGGGTACCAGCATCATCATCACATGGGGTAGCGTCCTGCCTGAAAGTGCCAGGAGCTCAACCATAAAATCCAGGTTGGCGGAATCAGAGAACTGGTCGTTGGTGATGGGCATCAGTTTGCTTAATTCGTCGTCCGAAAAGTACGTCGACTTCATCAAACTTTCCTTGGACCTCATCTTGTTGAGGTTGCCCCGGATGGTATTGATCTCACCGTTGTGGGAAATATAACGGAAAGGCTGGGCCAGCCTCCAGTTTGGAAAGGTGTTGGTCGAGAACCTGGAGTGGACGATGGCCAGGGCAGAAGTCAGTTTGTTGTTTTGCAGGTCTTTGTAAAATGGAAGTACCTGGTCCGTCCTTAGCTGTCCTTTATAAATAATGGTGAAAGCGCTGAAGCTCGCAAAGTAAAAAGACTGGTTCACGCCGGGAAGGGTGGTGTTGATGAGCCTTGACGAATAATTTCGCAGCACATACAGCTTTCTTTCCAACGCTATACCTTTCAAACCGTCTTTGTGCCTTACAAACACCTGCTCTATATTGGGCATTACCTCCAGAGCCCCTGACCCGGGCACGGTTTCGTCCACGGGCACCTCCCTATAGCCGATCAATTCGAAGGAGAGTTCTTCCAAAATCTCCGCGAACAGCTTTTTTGATTTTTTATACAACTGTCTGTTTCTCGGAAAAAATGCCATGCCTACACCATAGCTTCCTTCTTCTGGAATGGAAAATCCGGTACGTACCGTCACGTCCCTCAAAAAAGTGTGGGGCATTTGGATTAGAATTCCCGCGCCGTCTCCGGTCTTGGGATCACTGCCCCTCCCCCCCCTGTGCTCCATGTTGCTAAGCATCAGGAGCGCGTCACTTATCGTTTCGTGGCTTTTGTTACCCCTCACATTGACCACAGCCCCGATGCCACAGGCATCATGCTCAAATTCCGAACGATATAATCCTCGATTCATTTATTGTCTATTTAATAGAACTAGCTTATTCTAATTGAATAATTCACAAATAAAAAACCTTTTTATGAGTTTTCAGCAACAAAAGAAGTAAAAAAATGAAACAAAAGTTCATTATGGGTGAAAAAATTGCATTAAATTAAAACGACCCAGCACTGGCATGCCCTAAACGGTTTTTTTGAGGGAATTGATTTTTTTCTACGATGACTCTTAAATATACGGATGATATTTTATTTGTCAAAGGGAAGAGTTTGGCTTACACCATCCCTAAAAAACCTGATAACCCATAGAAAAAAATGATAACTAATGTATCAGTGAAATTTTAATCCTCGTTGTGGCTGATGTTTTTCCCGTCGTTTTGCTGGACCGTCACTTTCACTTTTTTGATCCTTTTGGCATCTACGGCCATTACGACAAATTCAAAGGGATGAAAAAAAATCTTGGATCCGCTTTTGGGAAGTCTGGCGTTTAACTCCAACAAGAGCCCCCCAAGGGATTCGCTTTCTCCCTTTACCTCATCAAAAATCTGCGGGTCCACTTCCAGTTTTTTACAAAAATCGTTTAGGGATATTTTTCCCTCAAAAATATGGGTGTACTCATCAATTTGTTTGTAGCTCAGGTCTTCGATGTCGTCAAATTCATCGTTTATCTCTCCGATAATCTCCTCAATAAGGTCCTCAAGGGTGACCAAACCGGAAGTTCCCCCGTATTCATCCACTACGATGGCCATGTGTACCCGCCTTTTTTTAAAATCCTTAAGCAAGGCGTCCACCTTTTTGTTTTCCGGCACAAAATATCCTTTTCTGATCAGCGCCTGCCATTTAAAATCTTCCTCCTTATCGATGTGGCTGAGCAAATCCTTAATGTACAGGATGCCTTCTATATAGTCAATGGTTTCCTTGTAGACAGGTATTCTTGAATAGCCGCTTTTATTTATCTTATCCATCAACTCGTGGAAATCCATCGTAATGTCCACAGCGGTCAGGTCCATCCTGGACTGCATTACCTGCCTCACGGTCAGGGTTCCAAAATTAACGATTCCCCTAAAAATGTCCTTTTCGTTGACGCTGGTATTGTCGGTGGTAATTTCCAAAGCTTGGTGAAGCTCCTCTACGGATAGGGAATAGCCTTTTTTCTCAATTCTTTTTTCTATGACGTTGCTAATACCTAACAAAGCCGTGGAAAACGGCCTTAAAATAATTGTAAAAACATAAAGTGCCTGGGCCATTGAACCCGAATACCGTATTCTGAAATTATAAGCATAGGCTTTGGGAATGACCTCTCCCGCAATGACCAGGATAAAGGCTATCGCTAAGGCAAACAGCAGCACCAATCCAAGGCCAGGTCCGGTTGATCCCCAATAACCCCAGGCTGCATATACGGCCAGGGTGATAATGGTAATATTGAGTAAATTTTTAAGGATGAGGATAGTGCTGAGCAACACCTGGGGTGCCTCCACCAACTTTATTACCAACTGGGATTTTTCATCGTTTTTCAGTTTCAAATCCCTTAGGTCCTGTTGTGTCAGTGAAAAATAAGCAACCTCAGATCCGGAAAATAAAGCAGAAAAAATCAACAAAGTGATAAAAAGGACTCCATTTATCAGCCAATAACCGGCTGAAACCGGGGGGATTTCAGCCAGTATTAAAATACTCGGGAAGGGGTCGTCCATTAATAATAGAAATAGTTGCCCAAAATTAATGATTTTATCTCAGATCATTAAAGTATTAGCCAATTTAGAACGGAAGGTCATCTTCCTCCTGGTCTATGGCGCCCTGCTGCATGGAAGCGGAAGCGGTAGCCCCGGCAGACTGGTTCATGGTGTTGGGACTGCTTTGGCTGTCACTGGTTCGCGAGCCGAGCATGGTAAAGTTTTGTACGCGTATTCTTACCTTTTTCCGGTTGTTTCCGGCTTCATCCTGCCAGGTATCGGACTTTATCTTACCTTCCACATAAAGTTGGCTTCCCTTTTTCAGGTACTGTTCCGCAACTTTGGCCAAAGCATCCCATACCTCCAGATCATGCCACTCGGTATTTTCCACCCGGTTTCCGTTGCGGTCCTTATAGGTTTCAGTGGTTGCCAGCCTAAGATTGGCAACGACTTTATCACCCTCCAAATACTTTACTTCGGGATCCTGCCCTAAATTTCCGATTAAGATCACTTTGTTCACTCCGGCCATGGTTCCAAATTTGTTTAAGGTGAATAAAAATCTAGCTTAAATTTAACAATAAATTTTGGTCCTTCAAATAACTGACAATGGGTTTTGGCTTTCCAAGTTTTTCCAGACGATTTGCCGTGACAGCAGAGAATCCCTTTTCATTTCCCCACGTTACTACCTGACGATCAAGCTCTTCCGGGATATGAACGCGAACGAAAGTTGTAAATATTGTTTGGTGGGTAAGGATGTGCCTGTAATTTTTTTCCGGGTCGAAGGCAATCCGGGGACGAAACGCTTTGAGTTCCGCCAGTAGGGCCGATTTTTCCAGCTTGATCTTTTGAAGGTTTTGAAGTTCTTCCAAGG
>DATGOS010000302.1:0-6774 GCA_035305725.1 Cyclobacteriaceae bacterium | reverse complement strand
TTCCCTGATACCGAAAATGCAGTGGAGGGTAATCCGGCAAGGGGGTCATGACCTCAATGGGTTCTGGTTTAGGCAGAAGACAAAGCGGACGGTTTTTATCCGTGGGCCATGCGGTTTTTGGCTGCTCCTCCAGGGAAGATACCGCTTTGATGGAGCGTTCCGGCCAATGGTGTTCCTGGGGAAGATAGCGACGGATATTTTCCCGGCCAGTTCTTCCTGCCAGCCTGTCCAGCAGTTCCGCAATGGCCGTAGCATCACCCGGAGAATGCCAGAGAGACTCTTGGGCATCGCGAAGTTTTTCCACCCAGGGAGCTTCCAGTTCAAAAAGCTCTATACCCCAGGCAGGTTCAATAGAAGGAAGCTTAGGTTCAAAAAGCCTGAAAAGGTGTCCCGGATTGCGTGAAGCCCTACCTGTGCCTATTTCCACCTGTTCTACTTTCCCGTCTACCCGAAAGGCCTTCAAAACACATGTACGTAAGCCTCTACCCTCCTTGGTCAGCCTTTGACACAAAGTTTCCAGCAATCGTTTCAGAGCGATCGCTATTCCGGGTGCCGTACAAATAGGTTCCAGGCAGGGCAACTGCTCCCGATAAGGTTGCCGGGGTTTTACAGGCTCCATAGGTTCATGCTCCGTTCCCAATGCCTGACCCAACCTAAGCAGCAGGATATCCCCAAACCGCTTGCGCAGTAAGGAAGGGGGTAGGTCGATGAACTGCCCCACCTGCCAGAAACCCAGGCGTTCCATACGTACCAAGGTTTCCTGTTCCAAGCGAAGGGAAGCCGGAGGAAGGGGAAGGAGTGCCTGTCGCTGCGCATCAGGGAGAATAACCATGCTATGCCGTCCGTACCGGGCTACCGCCCATGCCGCTCCCATGGTATCGGCAATAGCTGCCCTGAGATTGTAGCCTTTGCTTTGGATTGTGTTGACGATGTGGTTGAGATAAGGCTCTTCCCCTCCCCAGAGATGGGCACAACCCGTGATGTCCAAAAATAGGCCATCCGGAGGGTCAATGGCAGCCAAAGGGGTATATCGCTGGCACCATTCCGCCAGGTTGGTCAACAGCTTTTTATCCCATCCGGGCCTGTGGTTAAAGACTGCGATAGACGGCATTAGAGCCCTTGCATCCGCTACCGCCATGCCGGGAAGAATTCCCGAAGCCTTGGCCGAAGTATTCGAGGCTTTGATGGTCATTCTTCCACCATCGGGGGCGGCCAGCACAAAAGCAGTTTGTCTAAGCTCCGGGTGCCTCACCGCCAGCCTGTCGGCGGTCAGATGCTGAAACCAAATGGACAAAAACCGCTTATGCATAATGTCGCTGCTTTTTTTCCAGGGGCAAAGAGATCGGCCGGAACCTGCCATCTTTCCATTCTATTTGCCATTCGCCTGGCTTTCCGTTACGCACTTTGAGCAAGGCCACACTCCAGGCAGGAAAACCAACGCCCGGCATTCGGCCCTCCAACATGCTGGCCAGGGGTGTGATTTTCCACCTTGTCGCACAGGCAAGGTTATGTTGGGTAAGGGGCTGATAACGGTGCAAAAAACCTGTTACCCGGCTCTGCTCTACCACCAATTGCAAGCGCTGGGATTCCGCAAAACTTACCTCCCGCAATTCGCCAACCACCGCGGCCAATCTGTCGCATTTCAAAGCCTGCTCCACCGACCATAGCACATCCTTTTCCCGCTTCACATCCACAAACACCACCCTCCCCGGATCCATGCCAAACCGTTTAAGACCCGGGGGAAATAGGGTACGCCTGGAACTTATCCATAGGCAATACCGCTCCTTATGCATAAGCTTGCCGAGCAAGCCGGCTATAAAACCGCTGGCGGCACTGGCCTCTGGCATGCTGGTGCTGATGAATTCATGTATCCTCCCGACAGGAAACCTCCCCTCCGGAAAAGCCGCTTCGATTGGACCTAATGCCAGGGAATCGTCATGGCCTTCCTTAAGGGAAGGAAAACCCTCCAACTCGCGGATTTTTTGCCTTAACCGCTTCAAAACTCCATTTTTTTCGTGTATTCCTTTCATATATTCAGCAAATGAATTAATATTGACATGAATCATGCCAAAACATTGGCTTTAATTATACCAAAGGAAAATGAAAAAGTCAAAAAACTTCTTTCCGGGCAATTTAAAATTCCTCCGCGAGCGCCGAAAACTGACCCAGCAGGCGCTTGGAGAAGCACTTTCTTTAACCAGGTCAAAAGTCAACGCCCTGGAATCCGGACAAACCAAAGCCCCCTCCATTGAGGATCTTCTTAAATGTTCGGAATATTTTAAAATGTCTGTGGATACCATTTTGAGGGTGGATTTACCCAAGTTGGGAGAACTTAAGCTTCGGGATCTTGAAGCGGGCAACGATGTGTATCTCAGCGGTTCAAGGGTGCGGGTATTGGCCACCACTGTCAATGCCGAAAATGAGGACAATATCGAAATGGTACCGCTTAAGGCAAAAGCGGGTTATTTGGCGGGCTATGGGGATCCGGGTTATCTGGGAAGCCTCCCGGTCTTTCACCTCCCCAACCTCCCCGGCAACCGAAAGTACCGGATGTTCCAGACGGAAGGAGACAGCATGTTGCCCGTGCCGGAGGGGGCTTATGTCATCGGTTCCTATCTTTCCGACTGGAGATTTGGAAAAGAAACCGCCTGCATAATCGTGACCGTTACCGAGGGCATAAGCTTCAAACTGGTCACCTTTCTCCCTGAAGAGAGGGCTTTTCAGCTCCGGTCACTAAACTCCGTTTACTCCTCCTACAAGGTGGGGGCGGATGAAGTCCGGGAAATCTGGAAGTTTGAATATTATATGACGGATGAACTCCCATCCGAAATCCTGACCTTGCAGCAACTGAGCCGGGGGATTGCGGAAATCAACCAAAAGCTTGACCGAATCAAATAATCCGTTTCCTGCAGCTTAAGGATTTACCTTCCAGACCTTGTCCGAAACTTCCAAATACTCAATTTGGATTTGAAACCGTGGTGTCCGATTGGGCAAAGGTTGCCTCAGTAACCATTAGGAGGAACATTATCAGGAAATATTTCATGGTGTTAACCGATTATCACATCAATACCTGTTCTCGTATACTCACTTCAAATCCCGCCTGCAGCCAATCTTTCGGCATTAGTGGTAAGAGATTACCTTCCCTTGTCTCAGCCATTCTCTGGCTTCTTTCCAACTGGGCAAAGCTTCGGCATCAATTGTAATGGTCCTTATCTCTTTGGCTATTTTTCCACCTTCCCTCATTGCCTCCAAATGGGCGCCGCTAGAGGCGAATTTTTTGAGCTCTTCTTCATTTTTCCATAAGGTCATGGTATAGTGCGTGGTCCAAAATCCCTGCTTTTTGAATGCTACACATTCGGTGCTCTTAAGCTGCCTGATGATTTTCAAGGCACGTGCGGAAAGTAAAAAAAAGGATAAGGGTCCCTTCAATTCTATACTGGTGATCGTAGCTTTCATATTCATGACAATACAGGAAACGATATTTTCCCAGCCGCTATACGCACCTTTGACATTTATTTCCTCCCGTCTCCCCCGGAAGATTTCTTATAAGGCTTTACTTTAACATTACGGCGATCACCGGAGACATAGCCTGACGAAGCTTAAACTAAACTCAATGTCTTGGGATAAATTTACATAAAGTACCTCATTTTTAATGGCGAAGCACCTGAAAATAGTTAGATATTTGTATTCCTAAAAGACCTCCCTGGCAATCCGGTAGGTAGCATCCGCCTTGCTCATGGTATAATAATGCAAACAGGGAACTCCTGCCTTTACCAATTCCTTACTTTGCTGTATGGCCCATTCAATCCCTACTTCCTTAACCTCCGCATTGGTCTTGCATTTTTCAAGTTCATCCATCAGCGCGTCCGGAAAATCCAGAAAAAAGGTGCTGGGAAGGTTCACAATCTGGGAGAGGGTGGTGATGGGTTTCAAGCCGGGAATAATGGGTACATTGATACCCGCTTCCCGAACCATTTTGACATAATCAAAGAATTTGGAATTGTCAAAAAACATCTGGGTTACAACATACTCTGCCCCCGCCTCAACTTTTGCTTTAAGATGCTTAAGGTCAAACTTCAGACTGGGCGCTTCAAAATGTTTTTCGGGGTAGCCTGCCACTCCCACACAAAAATCTGTCTGGAAACCGATTTCCGTTTCTTCGTGAAGGTATTTACCCTGATTCATTCTATAGATCTGGGCGACGAGTTCGCAGGAATAGTTGTTGCCGTTGATTTCGGGTACAAATTTCCCTTCCAGTTTTGGGGCATCCCCCCTGAGGGCAAGCACATTCTGCACGCCGATGAAATTCAGGTCAATCAGGGCGTTTTCCGTTTCTTCCTTGGTAAAGCCGCCACACAAAAGGTGGGGTACGGCGTCTACCTTGAACCTGGTCATTAGAGCAGCGCAAATACCCACGGTTCCCGGCCGCTTACGGGTACTGACTTTCTCCAAAAGTCCGTTGGCATGTTTTTTATAAATAAATTCTTCCCGGTGATAGGTCACATCCACGAAAGGTGGCTTAAATTCCATCAGTGGTTCAATACCTTCCAGTAAGTTGTTCAAACTCTGGCCCTTCAAAGGAGGCAGAATTTCAAATGAAAAAAGGGTTTTGTCCGCTTGTTTAATGTATTCGGTAATTTTCATGGATATGGACTAGATTTTTATCGGGTACCATGATTTAGTCCCCGAGAGGCTTTTTTATTTATTTCAAAAGAAGGCCTTACCAGGTTTTCCGGATTTATCGTAAATACTTCCTTTGTTGTCACCGATGGGACTGGATTAGAAACAGTGTGGATCAGGTAGCGACCGGGTCCCGCGGGTTATAGGCCAGGTTGGAGGATAACCATCTTTCCGCAATTTCGCGGGGAACCCCTTTTCTGCTGGCATAGCTTTCTACCTGGTCTTCGCCGATTTTTCCCAGACCGAAATACTTGCTTTCCGGATGGGAGATGTAAAATCCGCTCACCGCCGAGGTAGGTACCATGGCAAAGCTATCGGTGAGTTCAAGACCGATGTTTTTCTCCACCTCCAATAGGTCAAAGAGTGTCCTTTTTTCAGAATGCTCAGGACAGGCCGGATATCCAGGGGCGGGCCTTATCCCCTGATATTCTTCCCTAATCAGGGATTCATTATCAAGGTTTTCTTCAGGTGCATATCCCCATAGCTTCTTCCGGACCAATTCATGAAGGTATTCCGCGGCAGCCTCCGCCAGGCGGTCGGCCAGGGATTTAAACATGATTTCATTATAGTCATCCCCAGCTTTTTTAAATTCTTCCATTTTCTCATCCACCCCAAAACCAGTGGTCACGGCAAATCCGCCAAAATAATCGGTTTCACTGGGATGGATAAAATCAATCAGAGAACGGTTGGGTACACCTTTTCCTTTCTTCCCCTGCTGCCGGAGGAAATGGAATCTAATTCTTTCACCGGATGGGGTATCGGAGAGTATGGTCAAATCATCTTCCTCCCGTTGCACGGGATATAATCCCACTACCGCCCTGGCCTGCAGCCATTTTTCACTGATAATCCGGTCCAGCATATCGTTGGCGTCCCGGAAAAGTTTTTTGGCTTCAACGCCCACCACGGGATCTTCCATGATTTTTGGATACCTTCCCGAAAGCATCCAGGTGCTGAAAAATGGAGTCCAGTCCAGATAATTCCTAAGTATTGAAATGTCCAGGTCTTCTATAACCGTGTTTCCGGGATGCAGCGGCGCCTTAGCGGTGTAACTGTCCCAGTCAACAGCGGTAGGATTGGCCTTAGCTTCTTCATAGGTAATCATTTGCTTTACCCCTTGTTTTGATGCATGTTGCTCGCGGAGTTCCTTATAGGTATCCTTGGTTTTAATTTTGAAAGATGATTTGGTTTCTTCCCCAATCGCCTCACCCACGATGGGAACGGACTTTGACGCATCACCCACATGAACTACCGTCCCGCTATACACCGGGTCTATTTTAACGGCAGTATGGATTCTGGAGGTGGTGGCCCCACCGATCAACAAGGGGATTTTCAACCCGACTCTTTCCATCTCGGAAGCAGTGTCAACCATTTCGTCCAGGGAAGGCGTGATCAATCCGCTCAGGCCAATGATATCCACCTTGTTGGCCAAGGATTCATCAATGATGCGCTGCGCGTCAACCATTACCCCCAGATCAATAATATGGTAGCTGTTGCAGGCCAGCACCACGCCTACTATGTTTTTTCCGATATCATGCACATCTCCTTTGACGGTAGCAAGAAGGACTTTTTTGATTCCCGAGGCCTGATTTTCATCATAACCCTCCTCCCCCACTTTGGGCATAAAGGGCTCCAGATAAGCCACGGACTTTTTCATCACCCTGGCACTTTTTACTACCTGAGGCAAAAACATCTTGCCTTCGCCAAACAAATCGCCTACGACGTTCATCCCGTCCATCAATGGACCCTCTATCACCTTCAGGGGATTCTTATATTTAAGTCTTGCCTCCTCTGAATCCTCAATAATGTAATCTATAATCCCTTTTACCAGGGCATGCTCAATCCTTTTTTCCACCGATTCCGACCTCCAGGCATCGGATACTTTTTCGGATTTGTCCTTGGACTTCACGGTTTCGGCAAATTCCAGGAGTCTTTCGGTAGCGTCCTCCCGCTTGTTCCAAATCACATCCTCCACGTGTTCCAAAAGATCTTTGGGGATATCGTCATATACCTCCAGCATGGAAGGGTTTACGATTCCCATGTCCATGCCGTGACGGATGGCGTGGTACAGAAACACCGCATGCATGGCCTCCCTAA
>DATGOS010000301.1:0-4358 GCA_035305725.1 Cyclobacteriaceae bacterium | reverse complement strand
CCCCTGAGAAGCACATGGTCATTGTCCTCTATGCTGAGGTCGAGGATGTGTCCGTTGATCGACTCTGCCCCTGACATTAGCGGCGGTGTCATGAAGCCGGAAAGGGTTTCCTGAACGGAGGTTTGGCGCCATTCCGCCGGGGCGGGTAAACTTAAATCTTCATCCTGCTGCCGTACCTCAGCCTTTTTCTTGTCGGAGGAATAGGGAACACGGATGGTTTTCATGGACACCAGTGCAAGTAAAATGACCGTTAAAGGAAGCACCAAACTTACTTTCAGCCAGTTGATCCTGCTTTGGTTTTTCATCATCTCTATCCGCTTCAAGGTGGTGGATTTGGCAAAATAGTTGCCTAAGCTCAAATCCAGATCCTTAAATGCCACTTTGACCAGAAGCTTCGGATAGGATGCTTTTCCCGGGGTAGCCTTCAATACCCCCGCGTCAGCCTGGTATTCATGGGTGTCTACCAATGCCGACCGCATCAGGTAAATCACCGGATTAAACCAGAGCAGAACACAGAGAATTTCGTAGTAGACCAGGTCCCAGGAATGCTTTTTCCTTATATGTACAATTTCATGCTGTATGACCTGGGCCCGCTCGTCGGCCCTCAGTTGTTGGGTGTCGTCCCAAAACAGCTTGTCAAAGAAGGAAAAAACAGTGGCAAGACCGTAGGTCGGCACCAGAAAATAATCTCCTTTCAGGTCAAAGGTGGTCTGATACCAGCCTTTTCTCAACAGCATCTGAAGCTGTATGTATTGCCAGTACACCTTACAACCCAGGAAGACGACGACCAGCAGATATCCCACAAGCAGGTAATCCCTGAGTTCCATCAGCAGGGGAAGTTTGGAACCCTGTACGGTAACTTCCGGGAGACCAAAAGTGCCCACAATCTCCTCCGCTTCAGGAACAGCAGCCAGTGACCGCAAAAACTCCGTTTCTTCCAGGGATATGCTGGGCTTGGAGAACTGCACGGGGATTTCGATCAGGGGCAAGGCCAGGGCCAGGAGGGGGGCCAATAGAATGAAAAGCCGGTTGAAGGCAAAGGCTTTCTCCGCTCTCAGGAAAAACCAATAGATCCCGAAAAGGAACAACAGGCAAAAAAAGCTTTGCCAGATATAGTTGATGATTTCAGGCATTAGGTATCCTGGGTGTCCGTGGCGTCATTTTTTACCTCATCCATCAATTTTTCCAATTCTTTCACGTCAAGGTTCCGGTCCTTGGCGAAGAAAGAAGCCAGCCGCGAAAATGAGCCTCCAAAATAACCCGTCAGCAGGTTTTTGACCGAAAAGCTCCTGTACTGGTCCTTGCTGACAATGGGGTAATACTCATGGGATTTTCCGTAAGACTTGTGCTTCACAAAACCCTTTCGCTCCAATATACGGATGATGGTGGAAACGGTGTTATAGGCGGGTTTGGGATCTTTCATCTTGGCCAGGATGTCTTTGACAAAACCCTTTTCAATGCCCCAAAGTATTTGCATCACCTGCTCTTCTGCCCTTGTTAGTTCTCTCATTTTTTTGTTTGTTAATTGACGCTTGAATTTCATCCGATATATACTGGGCCTGGCGAAATTGTCCATGCCGCAATATCCCGCCCTGGCAAACACACCAGGCGGATACATATACAGCTTAAATATAGAATTAACGGGTTAGTTTTCCAACTATTCTATTAGGAATCTTGTAAAAAAAAACCGCTGAAAAGCGGTTTGTATGATTCAGGTGGTTTTGAGCTTGATAATGCCCACCATGTGCAACAGTTTAACAATGGGGTAAGTGGGATCAAATTCGAACCATTTTACGGCAAAATTGGCTCTTTTGGGTAAGCGGTGATGGTTGTTTTGGAACAGTTCACCCAGCATAAGGAAATCCAGAAAAAGGGAATTTTTGGACTTGTCGTTGTTGTCAAAATTCGCATAGCCATATTTATGGCCGCTCCAGTTGACGATAGCCCCGTGGATGGGTCCCATCATAAAATGCAGGGGAAGCAGGAAATACATGGCCCAGTGGGTGCCGGGCAGTTCAAACACACTGATGCTCAGCACATAAATAAGCACATAAACAAGGCCCCAGCCTACCCGGAACACCATGGAATCGGCAAAAAGATCAAATTTCCGCCAATCGGGAACATCTTTAGAGAACCGCTCCTCGGGCTTGATCCTGAAAGAAAAGTGCTCGTTGTAGATATTTCTGGTTTTCCACATCATGGTAAATAGATTTTCCGTATGATGGGGGCTATGGGGATCCTTGGGCGTATCGCTATAGGCGTGGTGCATCCTGTGCAGAATGGCATAAGCCCTGGGAGACAGGTAGGAACTTCCCTGGCATATCCAGGTGAAGACATAAAAAAACCTTTCCCATACCTTGCTCATGACAAACATTTGATGGGCGGCATAACGGTGGAGGAAAAAGCTCTGACAAAACAGCGAGAAATACCAATGGAGGACAAAGATAAGGAGTATGATCACTTTGGAGAATTGTCTGGTTAATGGTGTAAAGGTAAAATCAAATTAGCACAAAATGGAAGCTTTTCTTTATAATTTAGCAAACCTGTACCGAAAGGATCCGGTCACTGACTATATTTATGCCTATATTCGTCTATAATATAAAATTCTGTAATGAGCCGAACTAAAGAAGCCCTGAGTATTATTCTTCAGCTTATCGTCGCGGGAATTGCCGTGATCATTACCGCTTATATATTGCCGGGAATTTCCGTGAGGGATTTTTTTACCGGGGTGGTTATCGCCGCTTTGTTGGCACTGCTGAACCTGACCATAAAACCTGCGCTGATATTTTTGACCATTCCCATTACCTTGGTAACACTGGGATTGTTTTTGCTGGTGATCAACGCGTTTCTGGTCATCATCGCCGCGGAAATCGTTCCCGGATTTTCGGTGGACGGGTTCGGCTGGGCGCTTCTGTTCAGTATAATCCTTTCCCTGATTAATTCACTGCTGGGAGTGTCGCTTAAATAATTAAAAACAGGGTAGGAGCCAGGTACTAAATACGTAATTGCTCACCGGATGGGCCATACCCGGCGATGGTTTAATGAAAATTTTCATCATTATTAATAATTATTATAAATTAATTGAATAAACATAAAAATTCTCTATATTTATTTCTATTGATCTCTTAGTGACCACAAGAAAATAACCTATGCAGAATATTAATGAAGGAATTTCGCCCGAATCCATTGAAGCACTAAAAAATGAACTGAGCGCTTCTGGAAAATCCTTTAAGATCATTCCGAGTGAAGACAATTCGGAAGAATTTGTCAATTTCTATTTTGTGGGGATGTATGAGGGCCGGGAAGTAATTTATGATGCCGCCCTGTATACCCTCCGGCTACATCATTCCAGCGAGATTTATGAGCTTGCGGAACACAAAGCGGCCCAGAAATTCCCCAATTTCAAGGGTATTCATTACGAAGAGGATGAAAACGGAAATCTAAAGCCTTTATCCCCGGACGAGGAGGAAATAGGACTGTACATGACGGAGGTAATCATGCAGCTGGAGGAAGATGAGGAGGTAAAGGTTCAGGAATTTATCGATGTGGACACCAACCATGACTACGGCATAGGACTGGACGCGGCCCTTAACCTGGAATATATCGACGAAGATGCCATTGCCAGATTTGTCAGGGAGTTCAACGAGGACAGTATCCAACTGGATGATACCCTGTATAGTTTCCAGTCCGAGGAGGAGGAGATAGACGGTGATGAAGAATACCCCCTTACCTAAGGATTTAACGAGTTTTAACAGTTAAAGTGCAGCGGTCAATTTGATGAATAGATACTTTGTTTATATTTGCCCTCACAAAAAACAAAAGAGATTAACGTGAGAAAATTGACCGCCATAATTGGTGCTTTAGCAATTCCAGCCCTTATTTTTTCCTCCTGTAACCAGCCCGGTGATAACGCGGCACAGGGAAACGGGGGGAGAGAGGTTTCAGAAACCAGTATCAGTGATTTAAAGATTGCCTATATCCATACGGATAGTGTGATCCAGAACTATACGTATTTTGAGGAACGTTCTGCTGAAATTGCCGAAAAGGGGAAGCGTTTTGAAGGTGAGCTATCGAACCGGGCCAAAGGTTTTGAGCAGGAAGTTGCGAATTTTCAGCAATCCGCAAGTTCCATGACCATGAACCAGGCCAGGGCAAAGGAAGAGGAACTGGTAAATAAGGAAAGAAACCTGGTATCCTACAGGGACAATCTGATGAAGGAGCTGTCGGCCGATGAGAACAACCTTTATAATGAGGTGTATGACAGGATTCAGAAGTACCTGAAGGAATACGCCGAGGACAATGACCTGGAGATGATCCTTTCTTACACCAGGGGCGGTGGACTTTGGTATGCCAAGGAC
>DATGOS010000300.1:0-2318 GCA_035305725.1 Cyclobacteriaceae bacterium | reverse complement strand
GCTTTTTTGAACAGGTTTTGGGAATTTTGTTTCCGGAACATGCGGAGGAGCCTTTGAGGGAAAAGGGCCAGTTGGAAATGAAAATGTTTGACCTCCAGGTGCAGCTAAGGGATCTTCTTCAAAGCAACAGCCAACTACATAAGGGGAACGGGGAAAAGCTTGCCCAGGAATTCTTCCGGGAGCTGGAGCATGTTTATGATAGTCTTCAGGAGGACATTTGCGCTGTGTTTGCGGGTGACCCTGCAGCGAAATCCAAAACTGAAGTCATCCGTAGCTACCCGGGATTTTATGCTATTGCGGCTTATAGAATTGCCCATTTACTGTACAGGCTTGGAATCGCTTTGATCCCAAGGATGATCACTGAATTTGCCCACAGCAGGACCGGTGTTGACATCCATCCGGGTGCCAATATTGGCAGGCATTTTTGCATAGACCACGGCACCGGGGTGGTCATCGGAGAAACCGCAGAGGTGGGAGATCATGTAAAAATATACCAGGGGGTGACGCTGGGCGCATTGAGTGTCAATAAGGAAGATGCCGACAAAAAGAGACATCCCACCATAGAAGACCATGTTATCATCTATGCGGGTGCCACCATTTTGGGCGGAGAGACGGTCATCGGCCGCGAAAGCGTGATTGGGGGCAATGTTTGGATCACTAAAAGCGTCCCACCCAATAGCAAGATATATTACCAGGTAAAAATGTATGATGCCAATACAGAGGCCACTGATTTTTATATTCTAAGAAACAATACATGAGGTTGTTTGAACTGATCGGAAACACGCCACTCGTCACACTGGAGCATGTTTCCCCTAATCCCCGTGTCAAAATCCACTGCAAGCTCGAAGGACAAAATCCCGGAGGAAGCGTCAAAGACAGGCCTGCGTTTTTTATGATCAGCCAGGCCCTACAAAGAGGGGAGATTAGGCGGGGTTCCAGGCTTATCGAAGCCACCAGCGGAAACACCGGCATCGCCCTGGCCATGATGGCCAATCTATTGGGTGTGGAACTGACCCTGGTGATGCCGGAAAACTCCACCCGGGAAAGGATAATCTCGATGGAAGCCTATGGTGCAAAGTTGATCCTGACACCTGCCGAGAAAACGATTGAGTATTCCAGAGCGCTGGCTGAAGAAATGGCGGAAAAGGAAGGGTATTTTATGTTCAACCAGTTTGCCAACCCCGACAATTCCCTTGCCCACTACAAGACTACCGGACCCGAAATATGGAAGGACACAAAAGGAAAAATAACCCATTTTGTTTCCGCCATGGGCACCACGGGCACCATCATGGGCGTAGCCCGGTACCTAAAAGAACAAAATCCGGAGGTTCAGATTATCGGGACCCAGCCTACGGAGGGCTCCAATATTCCGGGAATCCGGAGATGGTCGCCGGAATTTCTTCCTAAAATTTTTGACCCCGATAAGGTAGACCAGACCATGGACGTCAGTGAGCAGGATGCCGTCCTGATGACCCGCCGGATGGCCAAAGAAGAGGGTATTATGGCCGGGATGAGCAGCGGCGGGGCACTTCATGCCGCCGTCAAATTGGCTGAGCGGCTTGATGCGGGAGAAATCGTTTGTATTACCTGTGACCGCGGCGACCGCTATTTAAGCTCGGATTTGTTCGGTTAAACGGATCTGTTAACATTGATCCTCCAGGAATTGCCGGAGCGGATCAAGTATGAGCCCGTCAAGTTTGGAAAAGTCGAAGTGTCAGACTCCAAAGGGTCCGATGACAATCAGGGTTTCGATCCGGGGATGATGTCCACCGGTTTCCTGGACCTCAAATGCTCCATCTTGTTTTCGTCTATTTTGGGCAAAACCTTCCGGCTTGATAATGATCTCTTTTTCTCTTACCGACCTCATTTGCATGTACTGCGGAATTTTCGCCTGGTAGGTGTAAGCCGCTTCCATTTGATCCTGGCAGGAATTCATTGCCAAAAGGACGATGATGGAGCAAAGGATTTCCACATAGGGCCACTTAAGGAGGAATAAATGTTTCTTCATAAAAATTCGTTTGGGGAACATCTACATTTCCCAAACGGACAAAATGGAAAGAATGCTACAGCTCGGCGCAAAAATGAAGGTGAACATTTTGTGAAGTGTATCACCTTTCTGCGGGGATCAAAAAACCCGGTCTACGGATGCATGCGGCTATCGCCAGGGCCCAATGAATTCCATCACGGCTTTTTTTACCATGGGATTGTCACTGTTCATCAGCCTGTTGGCCGCTGCCAGAACCTCCTGGGTGGGTTCGGGAGCCTGCTTTAATACGTCCAACAATTTGATCAAAAACCATTCGTTGTCAATGACCAGA
>DATGOS010000299.1:0-4606 GCA_035305725.1 Cyclobacteriaceae bacterium | reverse complement strand
CCCTTTGTAAATCCATTCCTTCTTATCCATGTCGAAAACTCCCAGGGCAAAGCCATCATTATAGGCAGGGTCACCCTCCAGGGCACAGAAAAGGATGTTTCGGTCTCCATCATACTTTATCGTTGCCGTTACCCTTGCTTCCGGAAAATCAGCATAGACTGTTGTCTTTCCGGTTGCAGGATCATACTGAAAAAGCTTTCCCCCGGCAATGTTTGTATTCCACTTTTCCAGGATCGGATTACTCCCTGCCTTTCCACCGTCATCAAGTGTACCGGTAAAATATATCTTTTTGTCTTTGCCCTCAATGATGTGTGCATGTACTTTTGAAAAATGCACATCATCAGGTTGGGCCCCTGTAATTTCATTTATATCCGCAATCTTCTTTAGTTCCCCCTTTGAAGGATCCCAACAATAGACGTACGCTTCACCTTTTTCAATTCCTCCGTGGTTGCCGATGCCTGCATAAACTTTCCCATCGCTTGCGATGCAGATATCTCCCCATGAAGACCATCCTGTACCATTAAAGGCAGGATCTGGCAAATCGTTAAAATATACCAATTCCACTGTAGGTGCCTCTCTTGCAACCGCTAATTGAACTTTCGGGAGGGAGTCAAGGATATGCTGTACCGTTGAAGGGATTTGCAACAACTCCGGACCCGTCAATGTCGCAACGCCATTTTTGTTGGCGGTGGGAAGGTCAGGGGGCCAGGCCGTTTCTTCAACAGGCTTTTGACAGGAGAATGACAGGAAAACAAGAATGAACAAAATGAATGGGGGATAATTTTTACTGCCTATGGTTTCCATGTTGTCTGTTTATTAATTTAAAGGACAGGAGAAGAATTGTCTTTTTAAAAATTTGTATGAGAAAAATAGAAATATATCTTAATGAAACAAAATAATCCTAAAATAATGGTTTTATTTTGTAGCAATTGAGCAACAGCTTCTGCTTTATTCTAACTGAAACCCAGTAAGGCAAAGCGTGGAGAAGATAAAGCCACATTTAGGTTACTTTGTTCTGCCTATAAAAGAACCAAAAATCGTTATTGAAATTATTTGACTACGGTTCCCTTCCTCCCGGACCGGCAATTTTATTTTTAGCCTACTTTGCCACTAAAATTGATGACGCCCTCTCGCTTAGGCATAGCATTTGTAATCCTCAACCGGACCATCTTTTTTGAACGTTATTATGAGTTGCAAGTACCCCTATTTTATCCTGCTTTTATTTATTGTTTTCTCCTGCCAAAACCCTTCTGAAAATCAAATCGCTGAAAACATTGAGGCCTTAACGCAGGCGCCAGAGATGGACAGCAGCTTGACCAGGGTCTATGTGGAATCCGAATTTAAACCCATCTGGGTGAAGGCCCAGGGCCTCAATAAAAAAGCTGAAGACTTTCTGGCGGCTTTGGACGGCCTGGTATATGACGGTTTGGACAAAAGTGACTACCTCACCGAAGAACAATCCCGGCTACTTGAAAATATCCTGGATTCGGAAGACCCTGCCGAACATGCTGCCCTGGATCTGGCATTCAGCAAGTCATTTCTGGCCATGGCATCGGATTTGAATATCGGGAAAATAAATCCCGAAACCACGGGTATCGAATGGAAAATGGACCAGAAGTCTCCCACGGCGGATTACGGGGAAATGTTACTTTCTATTGCGGACGGGAATTCCGTGGAGGATGTTTTTGACCAGCTCCGGCCGCAAAATGTAAGGTATAGGGAATTAAGGGAATTTTTGGTTTCGATGTTGGACCCGACCGCGGAGGAAGCACAAGGCGCGAATTCGTTGGAAGAAAAAATCAACAGGTCCGATCTTATTGCCAAAATCAAGGTGAACCTGGAGCGGCTCAGGTGGCTGCCGGACTTCACCGAGCCTGAGACCGACAAAATTATCGTTAACATTCCTGACTTCCACCTCTTTTATGTGGAAGGAGAAGACACTGTTTTCACTTCCAAAGTGGTGGTAGGCAATGAATACAGGCAGACGCCAGTGTTCAAAGCCGAAATGGGGTATCTGGTATTCAACCCCACCTGGACGCTTCCCGAGACGATTTTATGGGAAGATGTCATCCCCTCCATACAGGACGATGTAGATTATCTGGAAAAGAATGACATGAAGGTTTTAGACTATCAGGAAAAAGAAGTGGACTACAGGGAAATAGACTGGGATGAACTGGAGACGGACAAAGGTTTTCCATACCTAATCAGGCAGTCACCGGGTACCGCGAATCCCTTGGGCAGTGTAAAATTCATGTTTCCCAACGAATACAGCATTTATATCCATGATACGCCTGCGAAGGGTCTTTTTTCCCGGGAAGAAAGAACATTTAGCTCCGGCTGCATCCGAATGGAAAACGCGGTGCAATTTGCGGAGTTGTTGCTGGAAGAATCCGATGACTGGGACACCGACAAGATTAACGAATCCATGGGTGATCAGGAGGAGACCAGGGTAGACCTGGATGAGGACCTGGACGTTTGGATCCTATACCTTACCGTCTGGGGGGGTGGAGAAGATATTCAGATTAGGGAAGATGTTTATGACATGGACAGAAAAATCGCCCAGGCATTGAATCTTTCACTGTCGGAGGATTTTTTTTAGATCAACCGGGACTGCTTCAGATAGCTGTCGTCCTGGCCGTAGATAAACAAGCAGGATCCTTCCTTAATGGTGTCTATAATCTCCTTGTAAGAATCCATTGGTAATGCGGGACAGCCAAGGCTCCTTCCCAACCGACCTGTATTGGCGACGAAATCCCTATTTGCGTATTCGGCGCCGTGGATAACGATGGCCCTTTCCCTGGCGTTGTCGTTAAAACCTTTTTCCAGTCCGTCCAGCCTTAAGGAATACCCATGTTTACCCTGGTACGTCTCTCCGGTAAGGTAAAATCCGATACTGCTCATAAAACTGGAATTAGTATTGGAAAATTCACGGGCCAAAAGATTTCCGGAGTTTCTGCCATGCGAGACAAGGGATTGGTGAAGCAGATCCCCGTTGTTGGTGTCAATAATCCAGAGCCGCTCGGCTGAAGAGGGAAGGGAAAAATCAATAATGCTTAGCGGACTGCCTGCTTCGATTTTTCCGTTTTTCAGCAGTTTGGCATAGCCGGAAACGGCTAGCCGGATGATTTTCGGATCAGGATGATTGGCATATTGCTTAATTTTCCCAAGGATTTTTTTGCTTAACAATTCCTTGGGGCTAATTTTCGCTGTTAAATACCCTTTATCCACCCCATTGTTGGTTGGATGGACGTTGGCGGATAGAACTGGGCTGAGGGTGAATAAAGCAAATAGAATGAGTATTCTAATCATACGCAAATAAACGGGAATGACGGTAAAATAAGTTCCTTAGGCGCAAAATGATCTTCAAAACCAAAAGCAGCAAGCATTGTATGAGAATGATTTTAGGGATCAATTTGAACTGATTTTTTACCGTCAAGGTTCTTAAAAAGACGATTTATAATAAAACGGACCTGGCACTGCTTTGGTATTTAATATAAGAATAATTGGTCTATGAAAGTTTCAGTCTTCCGAAAAGAGCATTTCAACGCCGCCCATAGGTTACATAACCCAGATTGGTCGGAAGAGAAAAACAGGGAGGTTTTTGGGAAATGCAACAATCCCAACTATCATGGGCACAACTATGAATTGATTGTCAAACTGGACGGTCCCATAGATCCGGAGACAGGCTATGTGTTTGATATGAAGACACTAAGCCGGATCATAAAGGAAAAGGTCCTTAAAAAATTCGACCATAAAAATCTAAACTTAGATACCGATGAATTCAGGGACATTAATCCAAGTGCGGAAAACATTGCTGTGGTTGTTTGGAATATTTTAAGAAACGAAATAGAAGAAAAATACGAGTTAACGGTTCGGGTATATGAAACAGAAAGAAACTTTGTTGAATACGGTGGGGATTAAGCTCGATCAGTCGGTAGATGATATTGGGGATGAGCATGTGGGAACTTCCCATCATACACCCCTGAGGTCGGATGCGTTTGACATGGATGACAAGCGCAAAATCGAGCTGATTGAGAAGCATTTCAGGGAAATTATGCTGGTGCTGGGGCTGGACCTGAATGATGACAGCCTGAAAGGCACTCCCAAACGCGTGGCTAAAATGTATATCAACGAAGTCTTCAGTGGGCTGGATCCCGCAAATATGCCTGAAGTAAAACTTTTTAAGAACAAGTATAAATACAATGAGATGTTGGTGGAAAAGGACATCACCCTTTTCTCGCATTGTGAGCACCATTTTGTACCTATTCATGGGAAAGCCCACGTGGGGTATATCTCCAACGGCTTTGTCATCGGCCTTTCAAAAATAAACCGTATCGTACAGTATTTTGCCGCCAGGCCTCAGGTTCAGGAACGGCTGACCATGCAGATAGGACATGCCATGACAAAAATTCTGGGCACTGAAGATGTGGCCGTAATCATTGACGCGCATCATATGTGTGTCTCCTCCAGGGGGGTCAGGGATGTCAACAGCAACACCGTCACTTCTTTTTACGGAGGTAAATTTGAGCATGATGAACAGTCCAGGATCGAATTTTTGCAGTACCTTACTTTGGGTTGATAGGCAGCAAACATGTCAGCATGTAAA
>DATGOS010000298.1:0-9517 GCA_035305725.1 Cyclobacteriaceae bacterium | reverse complement strand
CACCGCCACCACGCCCAGGAGGTACATGCCAAGCAGGGCAATGGCCTGGAGGTTGAAGGGTCCGATATAATCCTCCGGCACCGCAAGTCCGATCAGGATGACATACACAGGCAGCCGGGCGGAACAACTCATCAGCGGCGCCACCATGATGGTAGTGATCCGGTCCTTCCAGTTGCCGATATTCCTTGCCGCCATAATCCCCGGTATGGCACAGGCAACGCTGGAAATCAGCGGCACCATACTTTTTCCGTTGAGGCCAAAAGGGCGCATCAGTCTGTCCATAAGAAACACCACCCGCGACATATATCCCGAGTCCTCAAGAATAGCCAGGAAGCCAAACAAGAGGGCAATCTGCGGAATGAAGATCAATACCCCGCCTATGCCCGGTATGATCCCTTCGGCAATTAAATCGGTAAGCACTCCCGACGGAAGGACACTGTATACCCAGGCGCTTAGGCTGGCAAAAAATCCGTCGATGAGGTCCATCGGGACACTGGACCAGGCAAAAATAGTCTGGAAGATCAGTAACAGGATGCCCAGAAATACTGCGTAACCAAAAATCTTGTGAAGAAAAATCCGGTCCAGCTTCTGGGTAAGTCTTTTTGTCTTTACATCCTTTTTTTGGACACTTTGCGCCAGTATATCCTGAATGGCCGCATAGCGGAGTTTCGTTTCCTTTACCTGGGCGATTTCCAGGTCATAGCCGCTTTCGGCTACTTTTTCCTTAATAAATTCTCTTTGGTATGGCCGAAGGAGTGATTCTTTTTCATGAAACCGGATCAACTGAAAGGCTTGATAACGGTTTTTAAGGTTGAATTCCTTGCAGATGGTGTCCGCAAGGGGGGCGGGCAACAGTTCCCCGGGATCCAGGAACGGATTTGGCCGGGCAAAACCTTTGTCGCGGATTAAGCCGACAATGCTTTCTATTCCCTTGTTGTTTCTTGCGTTGGTTTGGACGATGGGGATGCCCAGGGATTTATAGAGCCGGTTAATCTTGATTTCAATTCCCTGTTCTTCCGCCATATCCTCCATGTTCAGGATTATGGCCATGGGTATTCCCAGATCCATGACCTGGCTTACCAAAAACAATCCCCTTTCCATACTGGACATATCCACAATAGCCAGAACAAAATCAACCGGATTTTCCTTACCCAGTCCGTTGAGCACCCTGTGGACGATGATTTCGTCCTCTGTATTGGGGTAGATGCTGTATGTGCCCGGGAGATCAATGATGTTTACGGTTTCCTTGTTTAAAAGGATCTGGCCAAATTTCTTGTCCACCGTCACGCCGGGATAGTTGCCGACTTTCTGACGCAGGCCTGTTAGCAGGTTAAAAATCGTGGACTTTCCTACATTGGGATTACCCACCAGGGCAACTGTAAATGTGGAAGTTTTGCTGGGAGCGGTAACTGACATAAATTATTGAACCGGTAATACCTGAATAAGCGCTGCTTCAGACTTTCGCAGCGCGATTACAGAATTTTCCAATTTAAAAGCGATAGGCCCTTCCAGGGGTGCCTGCTGCAACATTTTTATTTTCTTGCCCGGGATAAATCCCATTTCCATCAGGTGAAGAGTGAGTTCGGAGGGCAGTAAAACCTCTATAAGCGCCTGGCTTCCTTTTCCTATTTTGTCCGCCGTCATATCAAATTAGAATTGATCTAAATTAATCACAAAAGTAAACCTTTCTTCTAAAAATAAAGTGCGCTGGCCGGAAAATATTCATAAATTATAAAGGGTGAACGATTTGTTCATTCCCAGGAATTTTTCATAATAAACCCTGCCGTCCGGAAAAAGTGACTTCATCTCCCGGAGGGACAACAACCTGATCTCATCCAGATACGCGCGTGCGTGTTGGGGTTCCCATTTTTGCATTCTGCTAAGTCTCGTTTCGGTCAGGATAAAATACACAAAGCGGGAGGGGAGGAACTGGAAAAAGGGCAGGGCATAGTGAGGTTCGACAAAAAAATACTTGTTGGGCGTCTGGACAAAATATTTTTGGCCCACCCTTCTGACTTCAGCAGCCATTTTTTGCTGGTTTTCAAAGGTGTACAGGTGTTCAATCACAGAATTGGAGAATACCAGATCGAAAGATTTGTCTTCAAAACATGACAAATCGGTGGCGTTGCCCGACAGGCTTTGCAGGGAAGGGTGGCTGACGGGTTCTGCACCCAGGTTCAGCAGGCTGATGCTGACGTTTGGGTTTTGCAAAAGCCTTCTGCCCTTCCAAAACGCTTCCGTGCCCCCGATATCCAAAATTCTGATGGTTTTGCTTTTGCCAAAAGCCTCCCAAAAAATCCGCTCAAAAAATTCAAACCGCCTGGACCTGAATTTGCTTCCCATGGAACCGGGAACGTTTGAAGTAGCTAAAAGGCGTTTTAATTTATTCATCCGTATGGCATGGGAAGATATTCTGTTTCGTGGAGGGCAGAGGGCTTTAGTAAAGGTTTCGGTTAAGTAAATTATAATTTTATTAATTTAAAGCCAAATTGGGATAGTTTAAAAAGAAAATCCAAGTATTTTTGCACCATTATTATTTAAGCTCAAATTATCGAAAACATTAATTTACCTCATGGCCAAACGGTTTTATAAATACTTTCCCTGGCTTTTTATTTTTGGGGATTTGCTTGTGATCGTTTTTTCGCTCTTTATTTCCAAGAAACTGGTGGGCCAAATTATTGAAGTTAACCAATCCAACAGTTTTTTTTACCTCACCATCGTGGCCGTATGGCTGCTTGTGACGGTAAGCAGGAAGGACTATAAGCTCGGCCGCACGTCCAGCTATATCCATACGCTACAGACCTTGATGGGATCGTTGTTCTGGTTTCTGTCGATAATTTCCTTTATATGGTTTTTGTTTCATTTCCAAAACTATCATCTAAACAGGTTTTTACTGCTGGTAAGTGTAAGCAGCCTGATGCTGCTAATTTTAAGCCTCTATCGGGTGGCTGTGCATATGGCGGTCAAACGGTATCGGATGAGGGGGGGCAATTACAGCAACGCCGTCGTCATCGGCAAAGGAGGCGTGAGCCAGAAGCTGGTGAACATGTTCCATTTTAGAAAGGATTTTGGGATCAGGTTTCTTGGATACTATGATGAAAGATCCTCGTGTGATGAGACCAGGGGAGACTTCAACAAGTTTTTTGAAGAGGCGGATTCCATGGAGTTGGATGTCATTTATCTCAACGAAAATCTGGGCACGGCGACTATCCGCCGGTTTATCAATTTTGCGGATGAGCATTACATAAAGGTAAAGGTAATCCCCAGCGATGCCCTTCAACTGGAAAAAAACCTTTCTTTTTCAAAGTACGGCGAGTTTTTGGTGATCAATGTCAACCATATCCCGCTGGACAACGCCTTTAACCGCATAGCCAAACGGGCTTTTGATGTAATTTTTTCCGCGTTGGTGACTGTCTTTATCCTGAGTTGGATGATTCCATTGGTGGGTTTTTTGATTAAACTGGAATCCAAAGGCCCCGTGTTCTTTATCCAGGAGCGAAACGGGGAAAACAACAGGGTGTTCAAGTGCATTAAATTCCGCACGATGACTCCCAATGATTATTCAGATACACACCAGGCTAAGAAAAATGATCCCAGGGTAACCCGGATAGGAGCATTCCTGCGGAATTTTTCCCTGGACGAAATGCCCCAGTTTATCAATGTACTGTTAGGGGAGATGTCCATCGTGGGACCAAGGCCACATCCGGTCCCGATGAACCAGGTCTTTAAGAAGCTGATCGAAAAATATAATTCCCGGCATAAAATCAAACCGGGAATCACCGGGCTGGCACAGGTAATGGGTTATCGCGGGGAAATCGTCCGCCCCTTCCAGATCCGGTCCCGGGTAAGGCTGGATTATTTCTACATCCAGAACTGGTCTTTTTGGTTGGACATCACCATTGTTTTCAACACGCTTTTCAAATTGGTCTTTGACCGGGAAAACGCCTATTGATGATAAACCTCCCGGAGGGCTCCATAACCCTCCAGGGGCTGGGCAGTTGATCACACCCTAAACAGGGCCTCCAGGAAACGCATATTTTCTCCTTTTTCCTTCAAGACAAGCATGGGGACCTTGTTGTTCAGGTTGATCAATTTTTCGGCCACGCTGCCTATAAGCAGGGAAGCGGAATTGGTCCGGCCCCGGCTTCCTATGATGATGAAATCAACACCGTCTTTTTTGGCGGCTTTCATCAGTATTTTTGCCCTATTTCTGTCACTTTTTCGAATAAAAACACATTCATACGCCGGAAGTCTATGCTTTTTGATAAATGTCTGGTAGTCCTTTTTTGCATTCTGAAGCATGATTTCAGAAAATTCCTGAAAGGTTTTTCCCGTCTTGGTATAGCCGGCAGGGACTTCATATATATGGTAGCATTTTATCTTGTCAGGATCATTTGAAATTGCTTGGGCAAATTCAAGGGAAAGAACGGAATAGGAGGAAAAATCTATGGGGACCATAATGTGATCAAAATTCTTATCGTCGTGGTCCTCCGACACAAATAAGACCGAACAAGGGGATTTTTGGGCGGTGCCTTTGGACAAAGAGCCGCTTCCTCTTTTCTCACGCTTTCTCCCCATGATGATCAAGTCCACATCCTTGACCCTTGCCCACTTCAACACGGTTTCCATGGGATTGCCTTCCTTGGCTTCCACTTCAAAAGTTATATTCTCGGGTAAGCCTGCTTTCTCAACAGCGTTGGTAATATCCTGTTCAATGGTTTCATCCAGAGGTGCCATCAAATCCGGATAATTGCTGGCGACCTCCTCGGACAAAGCCAGATCTTTTGCGACATGCACAAAATAGATCTTTTCTATTTCAAGTACCTGCGCAATTTTTACGGTCTTCTGGATCAGGATCTCGTCCATGGCCGTAAGATCCAGGCCAACTAAAATTTTTTTAAATCTTTTCATGTTTGAAGAATCAGAATAAATGTACAATTTAAGGTTTTGGGCAGACCTTAGGAAGTCAAAAAGAAAAATAATCCCGTAAATGCCAAGAGATTTTCAAAAATATTTTATCGCCATCGTTCCTGAGGGTGAAATACAGGAGAAGGTAACGGAGATCAAACACTTGCTCAAGGAAACCTTCAACTTGAAGTATGCGCTCAAATCCCCTGCTCATATTACCCTGAAAATGCCGTTTTCCTGGGATGAAAACAGGGAAAGCCGCCTGTTGGGGCGGCTCAGCCATTTCTTCAGCCAGGAGCTGCCGTTTGAACTTACGCTTTCAGGAATAGGGAGATTTGGAAGAAAGGTGATTTACGTTAAAGTCTGCGATCAGGAAAAACTGCGTCAGTTACAAAAAAACCTGGGCCTGTTTTGCAGGACCCGGTTGCAACTGGACGCTGAACTCAGTGACCATAGGTACCAGCCGCACATGACGCTGGCCTACAAAGACACCAAGGAAAAATTTTTTGAAGATTACCTCCGGTTTATAAAAGGCAAAGTTCCTGCATTTTCGATGGCCGTACGGGACGTTGCTTTGCTCAAGAGGGAAAATAGAAGATGGTATGTTTGTCACCGGTTTGCTTTAGCAGCTGACATTCAGGATTCGCCCATTAATCTATCGTAGCCATAACACCCCGTTTTAAGAACATAATACGACATGATAAAATGCATTAATATTTTTTAGCGGCCAGATAACTTTTTTCATTTCCTAATTGTCCCCAAGCCGGCAGAAAGACTGTGTTTTACAAATTTTCCGTGATTGATCTTTCCTGTAAGGAAAATACAAACAATTATTTTACACTCATCCCTTATGTAGAAATATTAGATTTCTAACTTTTCACGGAGAGTTATAATTTTTTTAAAAAATCTATTTCATACCACAAATCCCACCAAGAATATCCATCCAAATATTATTTCGCTTATTTTAATGAGGAGAGCAGAAAGGGCTTGAATAGATTTTTGAAGGAATTAAACAGGTTTTTTTCTGTAGAATATCGTAATACATTATTTACCTATGATTTGGATTTAAACGAGGTTGGAATGCCTATGGCTTGATCCCATCGGGGGATTATTTATAAATCCGGCCGTTTTGGAACCTTTTTTGTTTCCATTATTATGAAAAAAATAATGGGGCATTGTATTTATCCTAGTTAGACTTATTAACCTAATATATTATGAAGAAAACTTTACTTGGCTTTGTGCTGACCATATTTACAGTTTTTTCTGTAATAGCGCAAAGCCGGACGATCACAGGAACGGTGACTTCGGCCGATGAGCCAGAAGGAATACCTGGGGTCAATGTCCAAGTTCAGGGAACTATGATTGGTGCTGTAACGGACATTGATGGAAATTATTCTATTGAGGTACCGGGGGAATCAGATGTTTTGACATTTAGTTTCGTGGGTTTTTCCGTACAAAATGTAACCATAGGTAACCGCAGCGTAGTAGATGTGGTAATGGTTCCCAATGTTCGGGAATTGTCGGAAGTGGTGGTCACTGCATTGGGTGTGGAGAGAAATCGGAACGAACTGGCGTATTCTGCCCAGGAAGTGGATGGGGAACAGATTACCCGTACCAGGACCCCCAATTTTGTGGATGCGCTTTCGGGGAAAGTGGCAGGCCTTGATATCAGGAGCAACAATACTATGGGAGGATCCACCAATGTGATTATCCGTGGATATTCTTCCATTACCGGCAATAACCAGGCGCTTTTCGTAATTGATGGTGTACCGGTGAGTAATGCCAATACAAATACCGAGGATCAGCAAAGGGGTTCGGTGGGTACGGACTTCGGAAATGCTGCGGCGGATCTGAATCCCGACAATATTGAGGCGGTGAATGTACTGAAAGGTGCTGCGGCTACCGCGCTCTACGGATCGCGGGCAGCAAACGGTGTGATCATGATCACTACCAAAAAGGGGCAGAAAAACAGCATGAACATCGCGGTTAACAGTGGCGTTACCTGGAGCCAAATTGATAAAAGCACCTTTGCAAGGTACCAGAAAGAGTATGGGGCAGGGTATTTTGATGCATTTCGCACTCCTGCTGATTTGGGCAGCGGCGTAGGGCCGGTAGTCCGTTTTCAGGATGATGCCTCGTATGGACCCGCTTTTGATCCGAATCTGAACGTTTATCAATGGGATGCGATTGATCCGGCTTCACCTACTTATGGTAGAATGACACCATGGGTAGCCGCGGAGAATGATCCAAGTACTTTTTATGAGACAGGGATTAATTCCAACCATAGTATCGTCGTGAGTGGTGGGGGGAATGAAACCACTTTTAAATTAGGCTATACCCGTAACGATATTAAGGGCAACCTACCCAACAGTACCATTGATAAGGATTTGTTCAATTTCTCGGCAACTTACGATGTTACGGAAAAACTGACCGTCAGTGCGTCTGCCAATTATTCCCGTATCGTAGGAATGGGAAGGTACGGTACCGGCTATCAAGGGCGAAACCCTAACCAACAATTCAGGCAATGGTGGCAAACGAATGTGGACATAAGGCAACAGGAAGCGGCCTATTGGAGAAATGAGCAGAACATTACATGGAACTGGAACGGGGCCAATACAGGACCGATTTATTCTGACAACGTTTACTGGACCAGGTATCAGAATTATTCCAACGACAGCCGTGACAATTTTTACGGTTTTGCCATGGCCAATTATGAAGTAACGGACTGGTTCAGCATCATGGGTAGGGCTACGTTTAATACCACGGCCGACATGCAGGAAGAACGTATTGCCATTGGAAGTGCTGATGTCAGTGAATACAGCAGGTTTGACAGGGCGTTTAACGAATCCAATTTTGACCTGATGTTAAACTTTGAGAAGGCGATATCGGAGGATATCAGTTTCACAGGTTTATTAGGTTCCAACTTGCGCAGGAGCCGCTTAAGTTCTATTAGGGCCAGCACAAACGGGGGATTGGTTGTTCCTGAAATTTACTCTCTATCCAACACCCGAAGTCCTATCGAGCCACCAACAGAAGTTTTTGAACGAGTAGGGGTAGATGGGATTTTTGCCAATGCCAACTTTGGATATAAAGAAAGATTGTTTGTAGAGGTTTCGGCCCGTCAGGACAAGTCTACCACCCTCCCGGAGGGAGACAACTCCTATTTCTACCCTGCGGTAGCGGCAAATTATATTTTCACCGATGTATTAAATACCTCCTGGCTTTCTCATGGTAAAATCAGAGCAAATTATGCCGAAGTAGGCAATGATGCACCGGCTTTAAGTCTATATGATGTTTATGATGTGGAAACCGGGTTTGGATCCATTCCTATCCGGTCAGTTTCCGATACTAAGAACAATAACGAATTGTTGCCGGAAAGACAGAAGAGTTTTGAAGCAGGTGTTGAAGCGGACTTTTTTAATAGCCTGTTTGGGTTTGATGTGACCTGGTATAAGTCCAATACCATCAACCAAATCCTGCCGGTCACTACTTCATCAGCAAGTGGATACACCGAGCGGTATGTCAATGCAGGTGAAGTCCAAAACCAAGGAATAGAGGTTTCCGCGTTTGTTACTCCGGTGCAGACCCAAGACTTCACCTGGACCATGAACCTGAACTTTGCCCGCAACAGGAACGAAGTAATCAGCTTGTACGGTGAAGGTGACAACCGGGTGTTGAATCTGCCGATCCAATCCTATCAAGGCAATATATCCGTCAATGCTGCTGTAGGACATCCTTATGGCGTGATCAGAGGGACAGACTTCGTTTATTATAATGATGATAAGAATAAAAAAGTCGTCAATGAGGATGGTTACTATATGACTTCCGATGATGCCGATATAATCATTGGCGATCCCAATCCCGACTGGATGGGCGGGATCAACAATACTTTTTCCTATAAAGGCGTGAGACTTGGTTTCTTAATCGATATCCGCCAGGGAGGCGATGTGTTCTCTCTGGATCAATGGTATGGTGAGGCCACAGGTCTTTACCCGGAAACCGCGGGTTTAAATGACCAGGGGAACCCGTCCAGGAGTCCGGTTGAAGAGGGTGGGGGTGTGTTACTGCCTGGAGTAAAGGAAGACGGAAGCCCCAATGATATCTATGCCGAAAACCTGAACGGTGACGGTCAGACACCCTTTGGATATGCTGCCAATAATTATGGAGAGGCGCCACGTGCGATGTACGTGTATGACGGGAGTTTTGTGAAATTGAGAGAAGTGGCTTTGACCTATTCTTTGCCCCCGTCTGTCGTCGGCTATCTAGGCGTCATCCGAAGTGTGGATTTACAGTTGATAGGCCGGAACCTGTGGATCATCCATAAGAATATGAAATATTCTGATCCAGAAGAGGGGCTGAGCGCAGGAAACGCGGGAAGGGGTTACCAGAGCGGTGCCTATCCTGCTGTGAAAAACTATGGATTTAATGTTCGGTTAAATTTCTAAAAATCAGAAGATGAAAAAGATTAGTATATATTTATTCTCAGTGTTGCTTTTTGCATCATGCGTAGAAAGTTTAGATGATTACAACGTCGACAAGAAGCTTCCGTCTACAGTTCCTCCATCCACTTTGTTTACGGGTGCGGTAAAGAACCTGACGAATGTATTGA
>DATGOS010000297.1:0-3908 GCA_035305725.1 Cyclobacteriaceae bacterium | reverse complement strand
TACCCGTTGCATTCAGAACATATTCTGGAAGTACTAAAGTCGCTTATCCACTTCTGGGTCTTCTCGGTTCCTTCTTCCTGTTGTTTTTGAAGAAAATTTACAATTCCCTCAAAGGTGGTGTTCCATTGTGTGCCCGGGTATTTTACGGAACCCACGGACACCGGGACTTTATCGCCGTACAAGAGCACATTAAGTACATCTTCCGGGATATTCTTGATCGGGCTCGACATGCTTATCCGGTATCGCTTCAAGATCGCATCGATCTTCTTGAATATCCAGATGTCACGGTATTCGCCAAGCGGCGCTATACCCCCGCGAGTGATGCTTAAATCCGGATCAGGGATGATACTTTCCTGGGTGATTTCCTCAATAATTCCCAATCCATTGCAATGGGGACAGGCTCCATAAGGACTGTTAAAAGAAAAGGAATTGGGGGCCGGTTCATCATAAGAAAGCCCGGTGGTGGGATCCATCAGATACTTGGAAAAATGGTGCACGTTACCCTTTTCATCCTTTAACATGATGATGCCTTTCCCGTGCTGTAGCGCAGTCTTTAGGGATTGGGTAATCCTATACCGGTCTTCCTCCTCAGCCACGATCCGGTCGACAACCATTTCAATATCATGGATTTTATACCGGTCGAGCTGCATTTTGGGAACCACCTCCGTCAGTTCCCCGTCAATCCGTACTTTGGAAAAACCCATTTTTCGAATTTGCTCAAAGAGCTCCCGGTAATGCCCTTTTCTTCCCTTGACCAGAGGGGCCAGGATGTCCAGTTTTTCTCCGTTGAAATTTAGAAAAAGTTGTTCAATGATCTGATCTTCGGTCTGCCTTACCATCTTTTCACCGGAGAGGTAAGAATATGCTTCCCCGGCCCGGGCAAAGAGCAAACGCATGAAGTCATAGATTTCCGTGACCGTGCCCACCGTGGAGCGCGGGTTTTTGGAAGTTGTTTTTTGTTCTATGGAAATAACCGGGGAAAGCCCGTCAATCTTGTCTACATCAGGCCGCTGCATGCCCCCAAGGAATGAACGTGCATAAGCGGAAAAACTTTCCATATATCTCCGCTGACCTTCCGCATAGATCGTGTCAAACGCCAGGGAACTCTTACCGCTTCCGCTAAGGCCCGTTACCACTACAAGTTTGTTTCTGGGAATGATCAGGTCTATGTTTTTGAGATTATGTTCCCTGGCGCCATAAATCTCAATGTTTCCCTCTAGACGACTGTTTTCTTCTGACATGAAAGCACGGTTCCTTGATTCTCCGATAAAACCAATTTGCAAAAATACGCAATATTCACGTAAAACCGTAACCTACCCCAAGCTTGTCAAAAGCCTTCATGACGCTGGAATTAGCTGGCGCTAATCCTTCCTCCGGGCTTTTTTTCTTAACTCCTCTTCAGTATCTCCGGTGAGGGTGGATTTTAATCCGCTGAGCAGAAGCTCCCACCAAAATTTAAAAATAAACTTGTGCTGGTCACGCAGATAGTAAACTTCACCTTTTTTCAGTTCCCCGTTTTTGTCGGGGTTATCGGATTTGATGATGATCTTGTTGGCAAGAAAAGAGGCAATCCTTTGAAAAATGTTTTGATCATGGCCAAAATCCTTGTCCAGAATTTCAATTTCAAGATCCTCGTATTTTACGATCACCTCCCCCGTTCCCTCAACGCCGTTGGCCGTGATGTCAAAAAACAGGCTGTTTACCCTTCCGCTTTTCAGCGACACTTTAGTGGCAGGCTCTACAATCTGGTTTAAGGCCACCAGGTCTATGCTTCCCATGCTTCCGTCCATCAGGAACTTCCCTGTCGAGTCCTGTAAAAAATAGCTTATCTTCAGATCAATGGGCCCCTTTCCCATCAAGCGGCCTTTTGCATTTAATATCATTTCGTCATTTTCTTTCAGGTCGTCCGCGGCGTTTGTCAATCCGGTGATGCTGGCGTTGATCCCGTCGAAAAAAATCCTTCCCGACCGGGGTGCTTCGGTTTCAGGCCTTTCCTCATAGGAAACGAAACCGTCGGAAATTACCACCTCCTTGATCGCGAGGAGCAGAGGTAAATCTCTAACCAGTTCGAAGATTTTTTTTGGCCGCCTTTTCATGTCTTCAGGTTTCCTTTTGTCCCTGAAAATGACCAGTTCCCAATCCGCTATCGAAAGTTTGTCGGCCTTCACGGCTCCCTCCCTGAAATAGGCCTGAAAATCCATTCCCTTAAAGGAAACATTCCCCCGTTTAAGTTCTATCCAATCCGTTTCCATTTCAAATTGGGCCGAATAGGGATAAGGCTCCAGTTTGTTGTCCATCAACAGCTGGCCGATATCCAGATTTCCTTCCGCGGTATCAAAGGACAGATCCCGGGCGAAAAAGACATTTCTGTATTCGTTGGTATGGACGGCTGCCTGGGCAAGATAACCCTCTATCTTCCCCACCCTGAACATGGCATGGGGATTCTCCAAATCTTCCCGGCTCAGCACAAAATCACTCCCAAACACAAACAGGTCTGTGATGGAAAGTCGGGTGGAATCTGAATAACTGTCCCTGTTTTCGAAAGAAACCTTGTTGACCCGGATATCATCCACGGAAATGGCCTCGTAATCCCTCTTTTTTTCCGCCGGTTCTTTCTCCGCAAGCTCCAGTGAGTCCAGAGGCGGACTGGTGCTCTCCACCCACATATTTTCAATAAGTGCCGAATCAAGAGTAATGGAATTGTTAAAAAAGAAGTCTATCCAACTAAAGCCGGTCAGACGGGCCTGGTCCAGGGACAGGTTGAAATTAATTTTATCTTTTCCGGTGATTTCGCTTCCGGGGCTGATTTTTACATCTGAAAGATGCAGGAAGGTGCCCTGATAATTGTAATTAATGTGGATTTCTCCGAAATGGACATCGTGCCCCCCAAAGTCTGGGGTTCTCGTGATCATATCACTGACGATTCTGCCGGCATTGGCGTTCAGATAAATGTTGACCAGGTAGGGGATTCCCCGGATAATCAAAAATATAAGAACAATGACCAGCAACGCGATCTTTATTGCCTTTTGTTTCTTCATCCGGTTGATCTAAATGGTATATGGTCACTGGTCTGTCGTCTGATACAGAAACCAAAAAGGAATCAAAACCTATGCCGGAAGCAATATTTTATAAGTACTGCCTTTCCGCACCGTGAGATTATTAGACCTTAACCAGGGGTTGTAGATTTTCAGTTCCTTGTAATTGCTGTTATGCTTTAGGGCCCAGTCGGCCAGGTTGTCAATCGAACTTGAGACGCTAAGTTCCCTCATCACCGGCATGGAATACAAGTCATCGTTTTGGAGGTTAAACCCGTACTTGTTTGGGTTTTCAAAGATATCTTTAATGGCCAAAACCCTGAATATATACCTGCTGGTTTCCTCATTCAAAAACAGGTTGTAATAATCGGGCACCCGTTGTTCGTTTTTTCTCCGGGTGAGCCCGGCAATGCCCATGTTATAACTGGCGGCAACGCTGGTCCAGTTGCCAAACCTGGCGTAGGCGGTTTTCAGATAATCACATGCGGCCCGTGTGGCCTTTTCAAAATGGTACCTTTCATCCACCTCGCTGTTTACCTCAAGTCCTTTTTCAGTGGCGGTATTTTTCATAAACTGCCAGAATCCCCGGGCACCGGCAGGGGAGGTCACGTTCATCAAACCGGACTCGATCAGGGCGACGTATTTAAAGTCATCCGGAATTCCGTTTTGGGCCAATATCTCTTCAATGGTCGGAAAAAATTTGCCCGCCCGTTTCATCAGCATTACCGTATTGGAATGCCAGTAGGCATTTACGTAGATTTCCCGCTCAAGACGCTCCAGCACATCCGGGATGTCCAAAGGCACCGGTTCTCCGGCAAAGTTCAGGTCTTCCGGAAGCTGAAAGATCTTTACCCAGGCCGGGGATTCCGCGGC
>DATGOS010000296.1:0-7755 GCA_035305725.1 Cyclobacteriaceae bacterium | reverse complement strand
AATTCTTCTGTTGGGGGCGGGGGTGTTGGGATATTTTGAAACAAAAAACAAAATCCGCCAGGTCGACCAGCCTTTCCGTTATTCATGGGTGGGGGAGGGGCTATACCTTGTGGGATTTGCCATTACCGTGTTCGTTTATTGGAAGGCAGAATTTTCATTAAACCGCCCGCTGATGGACTTTATAAACCATCTTTTTATTTATAGTCAAATTGCCTTTTGCCTGCTGTTTTTTGTCTATTTGATGGCCAATTTTTCGGGCCTGATGAATGCGGGAATAGCGGTGGACAAAATCATTTTCAAACCGAAGTTTTTCGCCTATTACCACATGAGAATTGGCGCGGTGCTGGCTATGTTGAGTTTGATCGTGTTCTCTGACGGGATTGTCGGGGTTCAGTTCAGTACCGCGTCCACCAATGTAAGCGCGGATTATTATTATGCCACCGGGCGGCCCAAGGAGGCCCAAATCCTGTACGAAAACTCCTGGGAAAGGTACCGGAGGAATGAGAAAGCCATCAATGCCGTGGCCCATTTGGCCCTGGCACAAAACCAGCCAAGTGCCGCTATAAGTACGCTGTTCCGCGCACTGGAATATTCCCCCTCCGTCAACGATATTTTATTGCTGTCTTCCGCTCTTTCAAGATCCGGAAAGGATCAGGAGGCGCTGGCCGTTTTGGAAAGGGGAATTGAATTTTTTCCTGACGATGCGTATATCCTCAACAACCAGGCTTTGCGGCTGAGCGGAAATAACCAGGGAATGAAGGCATTTCAGATGGTGGAAGACATAGAAGGGGAGAAAGATGTCACGATAGCCAATAAAATAGGGCTTCAAGCCAAACACCTTATCTATTTGGATACCGCATTTGATGCTGGAAGCAACGCCATCGCCCGTGTGAACCAGCTGGCCGTGAATAGCTTACAAGGCGAACGGGCTGTCTTTTTTAAGAAGTTGGAAGAAGGGCACAACACAAATGATCTGCTTACCCGTGCGATGCTGCGAAATCAATGGTCAAACGAAGCTGCGGGGGATATCGCAGAAGATCTTGCATTAATCGATACTTTGCTGGCCCGTACCCAGGTTCCCTCCATAGCAGCGGAGCTAAGGGAAACAAGGGTGATACGGACTTTGCGGCAGGATTTCATCAACGAGAGCCTGAAGCACCTGAACGGTCTGGCTTTTCAGTTTCCCAACTCAGCGGGTTTTTTCCATTCCATGGCGGCCAAAATTTTGGTCGGACAGCTTGACTTGGAAAAGGCCGCTGTCGAATTCAGCCAGGCGGAGGCCAAGGGGTTTAGGAATTTCAAATCCAAACATTTACCGGTGTTTTTTTTTGGAGGGCAGGAAGCCAAAAGTTTTGAGATCGCGGACAGGTATAAGCTGGACTTTCCCGAATGGTTGACTTTTACACCCGATGGCGACCTAATTCCCAACGATACCACCCGGTTTTTTTCGGAAATAGCTTCCCTACCTACCGCTGTGAAAACGGGTTTCCTTTCCGGGTTGGAGGAAATCAAAAATCCGGATTTTCGATCCTTTCTGGCGTTACAGATTTTGACCAGGAAAGGGCATTGGCTGGAAGAAGCGGAAATAGAGCGGCTGGCGGGCCTGGCTGGGACTGGAGCACACGAAGGAAAGCCGGAGTATCTGGAAGGAGTGATAAAAGTGCTTACGCAAAAAAGCCTGGATTCGGATGTGGAGAAGGGGGAGAGCTTCCTGGATTTTGGACTACCCCCGGACAGAAACGCTTACTGGACCCCGTTGGTCTTTCTGGCGGTCGAAGAGGCGGAGGATGATTTGCAGAAGTACAACATACTTCTGGAAGCGTCGGACTTTAACAAAGACCCCCTGCTATGGATTCATCTGGTGAAATACAGCCGGTTGATCGGTGTGGATAGTTATGCAAGTTCCCTGCTGAGCAAAATGATGGGATGGGTAGACGCCAAAACCCTGGAAGAACTACAAATTAAATCTTTAAACGACCTTTAAAATAATTCACCGGGAGAATTTTACACTTTTGTGTATAAAATATTACCTTCACAGAAGATTTTGAAATTTCAGGATGGGAAAAGTAATAGAGACAAAAGATATTAAGAAGACCTATAAAATGGGCGTGGAGGAAGTGAGGGCACTGCGGTCGGTCAGCATAACGATCGACAGGGGGGAATATGTCGCTTTTATGGGACCCTCGGGCTCAGGAAAGTCCACTTTAATGAATATCATAGGTTGTTTGGATACGCCGACCGCGGGCATTTACATATTGAACGACAAGGATGTAAGTGACATGAGCGAAAACGAACTTGCGGAAATCCGGAATAAGGAAATCGGCTTTGTTTTTCAGACCTTCAACCTTCTTCCCAGGGCTACCTGTCTGGAAAACGTGGCATTGCCGCTGATTTATGCGGGTTATAATAAATCCGACAGGCAGGACAAAGCCTTTATGGCACTGAAAAGCGTGGGGCTTGAGGACCGTACGCACCATAAACCCAACGAACTTTCCGGTGGACAAAGGCAAAGGGTTGCCATTGCACGCGCACTGGTGAACGACCCCAGTATTATTCTTGCCGACGAACCTACGGGTAACCTGGACAGTAAAACCTCGCTTGACATTATGGGGCTGTTTCATGAGCTTCATCAAAAAGGCAATACCATCATCATGGTAACCCATGAAGATGACATTGCCCACTTTGCACACCGGATCATCAGGCTGCGAGACGGTATTGTGGAAGCGGACACCGTGAACCCGCAACCGACCATCAGGGAATTTGCTTCTTAGCGAGATGAAAATCTATACAAAAACCGGCGATAAGGGAACAACTGCCCTCCTGGGGGGTATACGCGTATCCAAGGCACATCTAAGGATTGATGCTTATGGAACGGTAGATGAACTAAACGCTAATATTGGCTTGTTGAATGACCAGGAAATAAACCAAAAAAGAGCCGCTAAATTAAAGGCGGTTCAGGAGGCGTTGTTTGTGATCGGGGCGGACCTGGCTACTGCACCGGAAAAGCAATCCGTCAAAAAGCCTGTGTTGGGACCTGGGGAAGTCGAAATGCTGGAAAATGAAATTGACGCCATGGAGGATCAGCTAGAACCACTTACGCGTTTTATACTTCCGGGAGGCCATCAGGTGGTTTCCTATTGTCATTTGGCGCGTACGGTATGCCGGAGGGCAGAACGTTGCGTCATTGCCTTACATGAGCAGGAACCGGTAGATGAAATAATATTGCTTTATTTAAACAGGCTTTCTGACTACCTTTTTGTTTTGGGAAGATTCGTGGCAAAAGAATTGAAGGTTGAAGAAATAACATGGGACACTAGAAATTAAGGGGATGAACAGTACATTAGAAATTCAAATTGACAAAATCCTTGTTTCCAAACTGGAGAAAACTGATTTTGACAACCTGCCCTTTGGCAAAAACATGAGTGACCACATGTTTGTTGCTGATTATGAAGAAGGGGAGTGGAAGGACCTCCGGATTACTCCCTATGCTCCATTGGCCCTGAATCCCGCCAATGCGACCCTGCAGTATGGACAATCCGTGTTTGAAGGGATGAAAGCACACAAGAACGAGCAGGGAGAGGTGTTGCTTTTCCGCGCCGATGCCAACCAGAGAAGGCTCAACGAATCGGCAAAAAGAATGTGTATTCCGGAAGTTCCCGAAGATATTTTCATGGAGGGACTGAGGCGTCTGTTGGAGATAGACAGGGACTGGGTACCTTCCCGGCCAGGATCTTCGCTTTACATCCGGCCATTTATCTTTGCCACGGACGATTACCTGGGGATCAGGCCTTCCGCCAAGTACAAATTTATGATTTTTACTTGCCCTGTGAGTCATTATTATAGCAAGCCCCTGTCTGTCAAAGTGGAAACCTATTATAGCCGGGCCATCGAGGGAGGCACGGGTTATGCAAAAGCAGCCGGTAATTATGCGGGCTCTTTGTATCCTGCCCTGCTTGCGCAGCGTGAAGGATATGACCAGTTGCTATGGACCGACGGGAAAAGTCACCAGTACATTGAAGAAAGTGGTACCATGAACGTTATGTTCATCATCAATGGAAAGCTGATTACCGCACCTATCCATACGGGTACTATTTTAAAAGGTATTACCCGGGACAGCGTTTTGACACTTGCCAGAGAAATGCGGATAGAAGTTGAAGAGAGATTCCTGAAGGTTTCAGAACTTAGGGAGGCACTGGAGCAGCAAACTTTGCAGGAGGCTTTTGGGACCGGCACCGCCGCCACAATAGCGCATATCTCATTAATCAATGTGGACGGACAGGACTATACCTTGCCCGGGCTACATGAAGATGCGTTTTCCTCACGCGTTTTGGCGGCACTGGATGGAATAAAATACGGCAAACAGGAAGATCCTTTTGGTTGGATAACCCGGTTCTGATCACCGGGTTATGCCCACCTTTCTTTGGCAGTAAATGATAAAACAGCCTGGCATGGTCAGAAAGTGCTTTTATTTTTTTGTTTTTATTGTTGTTTTCTTTGCCGTTGAGGTCCAGGCGCAACAATTTTTGATGCTGCAGAAAGGAGCCAATGAGAAGTCAAGACTCATATACGAGCAGGGGGATGATATCGTGTACCGGCAAAAGGGCAGGGATTATTTTATTTCAGACAGAATTGTCGAGCTGCACCCGGATTTTTTGGTGCTGACGGAAAATATTTTACGTCCGGAGGAAATTGCCGCGGTGTATGTTGGCGACAAGGATGAGCGAAACCTGACGCTTGGAAATCTTAGTACCCTTTTCCTGGCGGGCGGTGCCCTGCTGTTTGTCGCGGAAACGATTAATGGCCTTTACCAGGATGGACATCTGTCCTATAGCAGGGGAGGATTGATCACGGGCGGCTCCCTGCTCGCCGGAGGGTTCATACTTTCCAGGGTCAAATACAGGTATTTCAAAAACAAGGGAAGGAACAAGATTCAGATTATTTATTTGGGGGAAAAATAGGGGAATGCGGTCTTGAGATACAAGACGCGAGACATAAGGCTGTCAACAGCCAACAGCCGACTGGCCACAGTCGGTTGAAAATTTACTCACACTTTTCTTTTTCTCAATACTCAATACTCAATGCTCAATACCAATACCAATACCCACTACTCACTACCCAACACCCACCATTTTCCCCCAAACCCTTTCATTACTCACCAATATTCCTGAAATTTGCACCTTCTTTTCACCAGTAAAACCAAAAACAATCATGACACAAGACCAGTTGAAAGACTTGAAGGCCCGTATTTTGGCCTTGAGGAGGTATCTTTGACTACGATCGTAAAATTGCGGAAGTAGCGGATCTTGAGGCGATCTCCGGGCAGCCCGATTTTTGGGCGGACTCAGAGGAAGCGGAAAAGATTCTGAAACAAATACAAAGCAGAAAATCCTGGACCTCGGCTTTTGAAGAGATCAACGCCAAGGTGGAGGATTTGGAGGTGCTATATGAATTTTATAGCGCCGGGGAGGTATCCGAGCAGGACATTAAGAAAGAGTACCATCAGGCCTTAAAGAAGGTAGAGGACCTTGAACTTAAGAAAATGCTTAGCAGCGAGGAAGACCAACTCAGTGCCATGATGGAGATCAATCCCGGCGCCGGTGGGACGGAAAGCAATGACTGGGCATCCATACTGATGAGGATGTACATCATGTGGGGAGAAAAAAACGGATATAAGGTACGGGAAGTGGACCTTCAGGAAGGGGAAGTGGCGGGAATTAAATCCGTGACACTGGAATTTGACGGACCCCTGGCTTATGGATACCTTAAATCTGAAATCGGCGTTCACCGCCTGGTTCGGATATCGCCCTTTGACAGTGGCGGAAGGAGGCACACCTCGTTTGCTTCGGTGTATGTATATCCTGTAGTGGATGACGCCATCAACATTGAGATCAATCCTTCGGATATCGATTTCCATACCTCCAGATCTGGCGGAGCGGGGGGCCAAAACGTCAACAAGGTGGAAACGAAGGTTCAGCTCACCCATAAGCCCACAGGGATCGTGGTGGTATGTCAGGTCGAGCGTTCCCAGCTTGCCAATAAGGAAAAGGCCATGCAAATGCTGAAGTCCAGGCTGTACCAGATGGAAATGGAGAAAAGAAACGCGGAGCGGGCCAAAGTAGAATCCGGGAAGCTGCGCGTGGATTTTGGATCCCAGATCAGAAATTACGTGCTACACCCTTACAAATTGGTGAAGGACGCGCGCACGGGTCATGAAACTTCTGACGTTCAGTCCATTTTGGACGGAGAACTTGATGAGTTTATCAAAGCCTATCTCCTTGCGCAAAGCGAAGAGGAGGTAAAGGACAAGGATTAAAAACTGTTGTTTACAAAAAGTCACCCCGGTTTCTTCATGAAAACGGGGTGACTCTTTTTTTTGCCCGTTGAAATGGGGCCGGTATTATTAGAATGTTAGGTTTGGCAACAAATGATCCTGTTTAATTGGCCGCCTGGATCACTCCACAGGCTACCCTGGCACCCGCGTTGCCCGAAGGCTGTGAGGTGAAATCATCGGGATCGGCGTGGATGATCACGGCTTTGTTGAGGATGTTTGTTTCTTCCGAACCACCGATGGTCCAATCATCCACTTCCATTTCAATGGACCCGTTACCGTCGTTATCCACCTCCAGGTTGGCGATGTCTCCGCTGTGGAATTCTCCCTCGCCCCTTTTACCATGATCCTCCAGAGTCGGATTCCAGTGTGGACCGGCGGAAGAGGCGTCTTCGGCACTACAATCGCCATTTTCATGCAGATGCACGGCATGTGTTCCACCCGGAGTCGGATTTTTAACCTCCAGCACCAGTCGTACGTTCCCGTTCGTTTGCGTAAACGTGGCGGTGCCCGTGACGTTACTGCCGCTGGCACTGGCTAGCGTGGCCGTTGCCCTCGCTTCATTATCCCTATTATTATTCATCTCATTTGGAGAGCCCGGCGCAACTCCCAGACTGTCCGTTAGGCTGTCCCTGGAATTATCTGTTCCCGGCCCGCAGGCGAGAACAACGGATGCAACACCAATAAAAAGAAAATAATTAGCTTTTTTCATAGTAGGTTAGATTTAATCCTGTGTTTTATATGTGAAAATTATGCCAAATCAGTATTTCTTACCAAATAATAGTTTAATATCCTTTATACTAATAGAAATGCCGGGACTCGCCTGGGGATGGGGCGTTGTTGAAACATTTTGTGTGCAAAGAGAAACATTCTTTCTGCTTTGAATGAGAAAGGTAGGCAATATATCGTGTATTTCCATCACATAAAGGCGGATTCTCTTCATAAGTCACCAATGCGGTAAAAACCGGAAACAATATACTGAATGGAATATTTTTTGGTCTATCCACCGGGGCGCCTTCTCGGTGCGCTGTCAAGGCACAATTGCCCCGGATCAAATAAATGTTAAACCATAAAACCCAGGAACTATGTCTATTGTAAAAGTAATTGAAGTAATTGCAAGTTCGGAAAACAGCTTTGACGAGGCGGTAGAAAACGCTTTGAGGGAAGCGTCCCAATCCGTTAAAAATATTTCCTCCGTTTATGTCAAGCATTTCAAGGCAAATGTGGAAAACAATAAAATTGTTTCATACGGGGTGAACGCAAAGGTTTCCTTTACAGTGGACCAGGCGAACAAATAGCCGCCTTGGATGATAAGGATGGGCGTCGGGGGAATAAACGATCGACACAATTTTTATCAAAAAACTTGGAATCAGGAAATGATAGATCTTCGGTCTCTCTTTTTTTTGCCGTTCAACAAAAAAGCGTCC
>DATGOS010000295.1:0-8034 GCA_035305725.1 Cyclobacteriaceae bacterium | reverse complement strand
GGAATCCAGGAGAAAACGAGCGTCTGTATCGGGCGGTTCAGGCCGTAAGCGATTTTGCCATCGAACTCGGGATCAACATCCCTACCGGAAAAGATTCCCTATCCATGACACAGAAGTATCCGGATGGCAAGACTGTATTTTCCCCGGGAACCGTGATCATATCCACGGTAGCGACTTGTTCGGATATCACTAAAGTCATCAGTCCGAATATAAAGCCCCTGCGCGGAACCCGGTTGATCCACCTGGATTTTTCCCGTGACGCCGCCCGGCTTGGGGGAAGCAGCTTTGCCCAGATGCTCAACAAAATCGGAAATGAGCCCCCCACCGTATCAGACAGCGCGTATTTTGTCCGGGCATTTGCCGCGGTACAGCAACTGATCGCCGCGGGTGAGGTGCTGGCAGGCCACGATATTTCTTCAGGAGGAATAATCACCACCCTGTTGGAACTGGTATTCCCCAATGAGCAATCCGGTTTGACGGTTCATCTGGATCAATTCCAAGAGCGGGATCCCATTAAGGCCTTGTTTTCCGAAAATCCGGGCGTAATCCTTCAAATAAAAAATATGGATGCGGTACTGGAAATTCTGGACAACCATAATCTGGATTATTCCCACGTCGCGGATGTCACCCTTGACAACACCGTTGTTTTGAGCAATTTGGGCATCACTTTAGATATCCGGGATTACCGGGATACCTGGTTTCGCTCCTCCTATCTGCTGGACCAAAAGCAAAGTGGCGAAAAACTGGCAGCCGACCGGTTTGAAAATTACAAAAAGCAGCCCCTGCATTTCAGGTTTGGGGAAGGCTGGAAGGGCAGCTACAAAGCATTTTCCCTGGACCCCTACAGGAAAAAGGCGTCCCCTGCCAAGGCAGCCATTATACGGGAAAAAGGCGTGAACGGGGACAGGGAGATGGCCTACGGACTTTGGCTTGCCGGCTTTGATGTTAAGGACGTGCATATGACGGACCTGGTTTCCGGAAAAGAAGATCTCCGGGATGTCAATATGATCGTGTTCGTTGGTGGCTTTTCCAACTCTGACGTGTTGGGTTCAGCCAAGGGATGGGCCGGAGCCTTCCTTTACAACGAAAAAGCCAAGGCAGCTTTGGATAATTTCTATGCCAGGGAGGACACTTTAAGTCTCGGCGTCTGTAACGGATGCCAGTTGATGACGGAATTGGGTCTCGTCACCCCTACCCATGAGCAGAAACCCAGGATGCAGTACAACGACAGCCATAAGTTCGAATCCGCCTTCGTCAACGTGGACATACCTGAAAACCGGACGGTCATGCTTGCCTCTCTGTCTGGCCAGCGGCTCGGGGTATGGATAGCCCATGGAGAAGGCAAGTTCCAATTTCCCAAGGCCAAGGAAGACTATCATATCAGCATGTACTACAGTTATAAGGAGTATCCCGCCAATCCCAACGGCTCTGACCACGCTGTCGCGGGGATTGCCTCCGATGATGGCCGGCATCTGGCCATTATGCCCCATATGGAACGCTCCCTCAAGCCCTGGAACTGGCCTTATTATGCGGAAGGCAGGGAGGGAGATGAAATCACGCCCTGGGTGGAAGCGCTGGTAAATGCCAGAAAATGGGTAGAGGAGCGACTGGCTTGACCGGGAGCGACGGAATAAAAAGAGATGCCGAATTTCGGGCTTGTTCAGCCAAACGATTGACATGGATCCGGAAAGACGGTAAGCTCTTGTTCTTGAAATTTGACTTAAATTGTTGAAGGCTGCATTTGCTTTAAATAAAAAGTCCAGCTACATTTGTGGCACGAATCCGGAAGACATTGCTTTCAGAGGTAAACTGGCCGATGGTGTAACTGGCAACACGTCTGGTTTTGGTCCAGAAGAGTCCAGGTTCGAGCCCTGGTCGGCCAACATAGCGCACAATTTCCGAATGAAATTGTGCGCTTTTTTTTAACAGCCTAAGGAACAACAGCAAACAGGATTCATGAAAATAAACCACATGGAGGATCAGGAAAAGAAGGTGTTGAACTAATCGTACTTCCCCCAGGTCAACAGATAGTCCAAATGAAATAATATTTATCTTATATTTTTTAAGCAATAATTTGGAATAACCCTTCAAAAACGGGAACTGTTTTGCCCTTTTTTTGCTTCATAAGTGAAAAAAACGAAAACATTATACTACATGCAGCGTTTTGAGAGGAGTTTACGTTGTACTATAATACCCAGAAAAAATTTCCACCACTGTAAATATGCCGGCAAAGAAGTCCCTGTCCATTATCATTCCGAATTATAACGGCGCTGCGCTATTACGAGAATTTTTACCCTACACCATTGCCGCGGCAGAATACGCCGAACTTGATTATGAAACCATTGTGGTGGACGATGCTTCCAAAGATGCTTCCGTAGAATTCCTGGAAACCCATTATAGAACCATCACACTATTGAAAAACGAAACAAACAAAGGGTTTTCTTATTCCTGCAACCGGGGCATGGCTGTCGCGAAAAAGGAGCTTTTGTTTTTTCTCAACTCGGATGTAAAATTAAGCCGGGACTATTTTGTTCATCAATTGAAATATTTTGAAAGGGACGATACCTTTGGCGTGATGGGTAGGATCATGGGCATGGACGAGAAAACAATGGAAGATACCGCGCGGTTTCCCAAATTTTTGGGATGCAAATTGAAGACCGTCAATTTCTTTTATGCCAGGGATAACAAAAGTTTTCTACCCACCACCTATCTTTCAGGTGCCAATGCGCTGGTGGATGCTGAAAAAATGAGGGCTTTGAACGGATTTGATCCGATATTTTCCCCGTTTTATGCCGAAGATCTTGACCTGGGCCTCCGGGCCTGGAGACTGGGCTGGAAGTGCTACTATGAACACGAGTCCATTTGTTTTCACCAGGTTTCCAGTACCACAAAAAACTTCTTTGCCAGGTCCCTGGTAAAGCAGATCTATTATCGAAACCGGTTTTTGGTGCACGCCATTCATCTGGAAGGGATGGCATTCGGCTTTTGGTATGTCCATGTGCTTATGCTTGAGGTGATTCCAAAGTTGTTTCTTGGGCAGTTCTGGATTCTGAAAAGCTTTGGACAGTTTCTGAAGCAGTCAAAAAACATCCGGGAATCCAGATCAAGGTTAAATTTGCTGATGGAAAAGAACAAAAGCAGCAACTCTTTGTTTCAAGTTAAAAAATTGATTTCGCTGGAAATGGAAGGAAGAGAAATCGTTTGGCGGTGACCCACGGTTCTTAACAGGCGAAAAAGTTGACAAATTACAATAATGAAAACCTATTTTAGATTACTTTCTTTTGCCAAACCCATAGAAAAATACGCCATTCCCTATGTAATTTTCACTTTGCTGGGCGTGCTTTTCAGTACCTTAAACCTCGCCCTGTTGGCGCCATTGCTCAGTACCCTGTTTGGGCAAAGCGACGGCCAGGCTGCGGCAACCGTAAAACCCGACAACTGGGCGGATATTCTGGGATATTTCAATTATTATGCGGAACAGATCAATGCCCGTTATGGGCCCCTGGAGGCACTGAAACTGGTCTGCCTCGTCATCATTGGTTCCGTATTGTTGGGCAATGTATTTAAATACCTGTCGCAGCGCGTGATGGAAAACCTGCGGATCCACACTTTGCTGAACCTCCGGAAAAATGTCTTCAACAACGTGATGAACATGCACGTCGGCTTCTTCAGCAACCAAAGGAAAGGCGATATCATTTCCAAAATCGCGTCGGATGTACAGGTGGTGCAATATTCCGTGACAGGTACGCTGCAGGTCATCTTCAAGGAACCCCTGCAGTTGATTGCTTATCTGGTAGTCTTGTTTGCGATTTCGTTTAAGCTCACCTTGTTCGCCCTTTTAGTGCTTCCTTTTTCCGCTTTTTTTATCTCCATGATCGTCAAAAAATTAAAAAAACAAGCGGGACAGGCGCAGCATTTATACGGGCTGATGATCAGCTATCTGGATGAGGCCCTTTCAGGCATCAAGATCGTAAAGGCTTTTAATGCAACCGAAGCCATCAAGGACAAATTTCACGAAGAGAATACCCGGTATTCCGATTTGGGGAGGAAGATGGCTTATAGACAGCAACTGGCGTCTCCTGTCTCTGAATTTTTGGGAGTAACCATGGTTGCCATCATCGTATATTACGGCGGTTCTCTGGTGATCAACAACCAGTCGGAGCTGGGCGCTGCGGAGTTCATTGCCTACATCGCGATATTTTCCCAGCTGATGCGCCCCGCCAAAGCCATTACGGACGCGTTTAGCACCATCCATTCCGGAATCGCGGCGGGGGAAAGGGTTTTGGCGCTGATGGACGAGGAACCGGAAATTAAAGATGTGCCCGGAGGAGTGGTATTGACCTCCTTTAAGGAATCGATACGGCTGGAAGACATTTCGTTCTCCTACCCCGGCCGACCTGTACTTCAATCCGTCAGTCTGGAGATCCCCAAAGGGAAAACGGTGGCCCTTGTAGGTCCATCGGGCGGGGGCAAATCCACGTTGATGGACCTTATTCCGAGGTTTATCGAAGCCCAGCGCGGAAATATTTACATTGACGGCCATGAACTCCGTGAAGTGAACACGGATTCCCTGAGGGCAATGATCGGCATGGTGAATCAGGAGTCCATCCTTTTCAACGAGACCATCAGGAACAACATCGCGTTTGGCACTCCGCATGCTTCGATGGAGGAAATTGTGGCTGCGGCTAAAATTGCCAATGCACATGATTTTATTACCCAAACGGAACATGGTTATGATACCAACATCGGAGACCGTGGAGTAAAGCTTTCCGGTGGACAAAAACAAAGGATTTGCATTGCCCGGGCGGTATTAAAAAACCCGCCCATCATGCTGCTGGATGAGGCTACCTCTGCCCTGGACACCGAGTCAGAGAAACTTGTACAGGATGCCCTGAACAAGTTGATGAGAAACCGGACTTCACTTGTGATCGCCCACAGACTGAGCACCATACAAAACGCGGATCTTATCGTTGTACTGGAAGACGGTCAGATTGTAGAACAAGGCACGCACGTAGAACTGATGTTCAAAAACGGGCTCTACAGCAAATTTATTGAAATGCAACAATTCAGTGAAGTGTGACAACCCGGATTGGATTCCATGGAATTGGAAGGATTATCAAAAAATAATTCTTCAAATCCGGAATTTCCTTCCTGATTTATATATTTTACTAAATTTGATGGTTTCTGGTAGCATATTTGATCTAACTTCCGTCATGGCAGTAGACCTAAAAATTTACCCCCTGTATGAATATTGGATTCGACGCCAAACGAGCATTTAAAAATTTTACCGGCCTTGGAAACTATAGCCGGTTTGTGGTGAAATCCTTGAGTGATTATTATCCAAAAAATGATTACTTTCTGTATTCTCCCATGGGGACGATCAAAAACGAGGAAGTCACAGAATCCTGCACCAATAACAACCAAAAAATCATCACTCCCCAGGGCCTGTGGAACTTTCCGCTCATGTCGGGCCTTTGGAGAAGCGTTTTCTCAGGAAAAACCCACACCAACAACAAACTCGATATTTTTCATGGCCTGAGCAGCGAGATCCCTGTCCAAAAAGACAAAAAAACGCGCTACGTGGTCACAATCCATGACCTGATATTCCTTCGCTATCCGCATCTTTACCATCCGCTGGATGTGAGGATTTATAAATACAAGGCAAAATTTGCCTGTGAAAATGCCGATAAGGTCATTGCCGTAAGCGAACAAACCGCCAAAGACATCGTCCATTACTTGGACATCCCGGAAAAGAAAATCGAGGTGATCCACCAGGGCTGCCACCAGCACTTCAAAAACCAGGTTAGTAAAGAAGCATTTAGCAAGGTGGCTAAAAAATACAACCTGCCATCCTCCTACATGCTGACCGTCGGCACGGTGGAAAAAAGGAAAAACATTGGGTTGATTCTGGAATTTCTAAAGTGCAACCCCGATTGTGATCTTCCCCTGGTGGTGGTCGGAAAACCGAGCCATTATTTGAAGGAAGTCAAGTCTTATATCCTTTCCGCGGGCCTGCAGGACCGGGTTTTATTCCTGCACCAGGTTTCCTTTGAGGATTTGCCCGCTATTTACTCCGGGGCCTGGGTGTTTATCTACCCCTCGCTGTTCGAAGGTTTTGGTATCCCCATTATCGAAGCCCAGGAATCCGGCGTGCCGGTAATCACCTCCATGGGCACCGTCTTTGAGGAAGTTGGGGGCAGGTCCGTGTTATATACCGATCCGAATGATATTGACCACCTCAAAAGCAACCTTGCTGCCTTAAGTTGTAAGGGTTTTAGAGAAAATCTTATTAAAAAAGGAAAAGAAAATACCCGGCGCTTTCAGCCTGAAGCCATTTCCAAAAAGCTGATCAGCGTTTACAACAACTTAGTTTAAATGTTGCCCTTCGAGGCGAAATTTTTCATGTTCCTAGCAAAAATTCCTGACCGGAGTATCATGTATGTCAAAACTTAGGTAAATTACATACGTGATGCTACGTCTATTACGACGGATGATTTGAGTTGATAATGCGGATGTAAAACCACATTTTTTCACCAAAAAAACCGGGAATGAAAACCATTAAAAAAGAGGACATCAAGCAGGAAATCTTCGACATTTATGATGATTATGTGCATAACAAGATTGTCCGTCGTGAATTCGTAAACAGGCTTTCGGCATATGCGGTGGGTGGTTTGACAGTTTCCGCGCTAATGGAATTTCTCATGCCCAATTATGCGCAGGCGAGGCTTTATACAAAGGATGATCCCAGGTTGGTCTCCACCTATATAGAATATGAATCTCCGGACGGTGCCGTCAGGATGAGGGGATTACTTTCAAGGCCCGCGGACAAAAAAGGAAAGCTTCCCGGCGTGGTGGTAGTTCACGAAAACCGCGGTCTGAATCCCTATATAGAGGACGTGGTCCATCAAGCCGCGCTGGATGGATTTATTGCCCTGGCACCCGATGCCCTCACCCCCTTGGGTGGATATCCGGGCAATGATGATGAAGGCAGGGCGCTGCAGGCTAGGCGTGACCGGGAAGAAATGCTGCAGGATTTTATAGCGGGTTACCAATGGCTGAAAAAAAATGAATATTGCAGTGGAACAGCCGGGGTGGTGGGCTTTTGTTTTGGCGGTTGGGTCTCAAATATGATGGCGGTTCGCATTCCCGATCTGGGGGCCGCAGTACCATTTTATGGAGGCCAGCCCGAAGCGGATGATGTCGCTGCGATCCAGGCTCCGCTGTTGTTGCATTTTGCCGCACTGGACACCCGGGTGAATGAGGGATGGCCGGCCTATGAAGCCGCACTGAAAGCGAACGGCAAAAAATACACTGCCTATTTTTATCCCGAAGCCAACCATGGCTTTCACAACCACTCCACCCCCAGGTATGACAGGGAAGCGGCTGACCTGGCCTGGGAAAGAACTATTGACTTTTTCAATAAACATTTGCGGTAGAAGTAACTGACAGCCAAAAACATCAGGTAGTTTGAGGAACAGTTTTTGAGGATTTGACTTTGGATGTCAAGTGAAAGAACTGGATTTATGGAACAAATTTACGGGGATGCATTGGCTGATACTTTCGAGGAGGACAGGATTTACGACCTAAGGGATTTAAACCCGTTGATGAAGAGGATCGGTGATGCCCATCATGTTTTCCTGGGGGAAGCTTCCCATGGCACACACGAATATTATACCTGGCGGGCAGCGATCACCAAAGAACTCATTGTCGAGAAGGGATTTAATTTTTTGGCTGTTGAAGGTGACTGGCCTGATTGCTACCGGATCAACCGCAATATCAAAGGGTATGATCACCAGGAAAAAACCGCATTTGAGCTTCTAAAAAGTTTTGACCGGTGGCCTACATGGATGTGGGCAAACTGGGAGACTGTGAGCCTGGTGGAGTGGCTGAAAAATCATAACCGAAATTTGCCCGTCGAAAAAAAAGCCGGATTTTACGGCCTGGATGTGTATAGCCTTTGGAATTCCATGAAAGCCATCCTCAGTTACCTGATGAAGCACGATCCCAGGGCTGCTGAATATGCCAAAAGTGCCC
>DATGOS010000294.1:0-4495 GCA_035305725.1 Cyclobacteriaceae bacterium | reverse complement strand
CCAAAATCGTGTTTTGGTTTTCTTTCGCTGGCCACCTCTGGGGAAACGTTTAGTTTAAATACCAGGTCAGCTTCCAGGGGGACTGTCTGATAAAATAGGTTTCGCTCAAGTTTTGCTGTTTTGCTCTCCCTGTTATTCTGAAGGATCATCCCGTCATTGATCCCTTCTATGATCAGCTGCGGAAACCGGTCACAGACGACCACGCTGCCGTTTGCTTTTAATTTGCTTGCCGACCTTAGCAATTTGACCTTCTTTTTGATTAAAAAGATAAAGAAGTAATGGTTCAGCACTTTCCTTGTAATCCGGGCTCTGTATTTACCGCCATAGAAAAAGGATGTAAAAGACCAAATCTTTTTGCCGTTACTGATCATGAAAGGCCTTTTCCCCAGATACAGATAGTGACTGTCCAACTTGTAACTCAGCCATTTCACCAAGTCTTTGGACAGCGTGCTTTTGCCTGACCCGTCACTGCCGATCAACGCGATGGTTTTCCCGCCTCCTACGATCTTCTTTCTCAGGCTAATTGGCCCAAAGTAGGGCATGGCATAACGGGCAAAAATTAAAAATAACTTATAATAGGTCGACTGCAGAAAGGAAGCCAAAAGCGACTTTCGATAATACGGCCGGACCTGTTCGTAAAAGTCTTCGGAAATAGCCAAAATTTCCGCATCATCGTGTTCTGTTATAATCTGGAAGACACTTGAACGGATATTTGCCGGAACCGTCAACCGCAACTCCGAACACAAATCAATAAACAAGTCAATGTCGGATTTTGACAATAGGTCAATGAGCTCCTTTTTGGTAGACGGGGGAATGTCCTTACTCTTCCTTCCCCAAAGCGAGTAAGGCATTTTGGCAGAGATCCGGATGAACAAGATAATGGCTTCCATTTCCGGCTTGGGAATAGGCCAGCCGGTGGATGAATCTGTCACCAGGTTTTTAAAAAACACATCAATCCAGGGCAGATATAGATGCTTTACATGTTTTATCCCAGTGACCAGGGCGAAATGGATATGCAAATGAAGAAAATTGCCGGTTTCGTGGTCAAACCCCAGCCAGTCCTCCACGTCAGGATATGCGCCCCATGGGGGACTGAGCAATTTTTTGTAGCCGAGTTCCAAAAGGCTTTCCGACAAGAAAACCCTTCTGACTTCCGGGTGGATGAGCAGATCAAGGTCTGTTTTTCCTTCCAGCGACTGTACCAACCTGCAGTTGCTTTTCCAATGGGCGAATCTAATCCCCCTCTGCGTCAGTCCGTTGAACAGATTTACAGATTCACTGGTAGCTGAAGATATAGATAGCATAGCCGGAAATTAATTTCGTTTTAAAAGTTTAATTTTGGATACTACCTCCCTGATTTCCATCCTTTCCGAGGAACTAATCCCGGTGAAGCCAAAAACCAGTCCGGCAGCCAACACACTCAGTGCTCCCAGAAAAATCAGCATGAACCAATTAGATATAAGAATCTGCTCCCCTAAATAGGAAGCCGATACAAAAAGAATCAAAGCTATTGACAATGGCCTGAGCACGGTTCCGGGATGAATCCCCGAGGCATCCGACATCTGCCTCTTCAGTATAAGCGGATACCCTACGGTCAAAATCAACCTTCCCAGCAGGATACTCCAGCAAAGACCCAGAATCTGGTATTCCCCCACCAGCAAATAGGCAAAAAACAGGGTAAAGCCCGAGGCAATGACCGAAAGCAACACCTTCATTTTTAAGTCGAGGGACACATTGATGATCAGGCTATCGGACTGAAAAAATATAAACTGCACGGCCATTAAAATGATAAACAAGTTTTCCATGGTCCCGGCGAAATGCTCCGCGCCGATCCACAGGCTTACAAAGGATTTATTAAAAAGCAGAATACCTACTCCAAAGGAGACTACCAAAAACCAGTTCATGTTGTTGATCAGGCTTCTTGCTTTTTTAACTTTGTCAAATTCTTTTTTCCCAAACAGGGTCCCGATGCCTGGAATTATTCCGTTGACCACCGCATATACCAGCCCCTGTACAGCATAGGTTGTAAACATAGTAATGGTGTATTGGGTCACATACAGGGGACCCACAAAAAATCCCAACAGCACCTTATCACTGTTGAGCAACAGGATTTTCGTTCCCGAAAAGGCCATAAACCAGCCGCTTAATTTTCCGTAGGTAAGGGTTTTTGCTCTGGTGGTCTTGCCAAAGCCAAACCAGCCGACATTCTTCCTGACGATGAAGTAAAAAGTAAGTCCGGTAATCAGTGCAAGCAATATCTCTACCACCGAAAGGCCGGCCAAACCATATCCCTGTGTAATCACAAATACCTTCAGCACGCCGCCAAAAGCAATGATTCCTGCCCTGATGCCCATCCGTTTGTACCCAAGGTTCATCCCCCTGAGCACCGCCTCAAAGATGTCAAACAGTTTGTGGATGACCATGGCGAACATGAGCAGGGAACAGACAATCCTGATTAAGTTGAAGTAACTTTCGTCTGCACCGGTTACATAGGGCGCGTACCACACCACCACTCCTCCAATCAACAGGACCAGTGGCAGGATCAGTACTGTGATCCACAAAGCCGAAGTCACTTCACTCCTCAGTTCTTCAGGATCGGCTATATCCCTTTTGGCGGCCACAGTCCATTTCAGTACCTGCGTGGCCCGGGTATCCGCCATCTTGCCATAGCCGGTCAACTGCCCAAGCATTTGCCAGATCCCGTACAGCGAACTGCCCAGCCCCCCCACTATGAACGGACTGACAATAAACCCTACCGCCTGTCCTCCTACATAATCAATGATGGCGGTGACAGAATTTAGATAACCCTTTTGTCCAAAATTCTCCTTGGATTTCTTCGGCTTTTTCTTTGGTAAATCCTTTACAGTATGTTCCAATTAAAACAGTTGGTTTACTTCAACATCATTTGAACTGCCAGGGGCATTCATATGAAAAACATATCGGTCTATTCACAGCTTCGCCCGGTCAGTCCCACAGGAAACTTAGCGGTAGGTTCGTGTGTCTGCTCCAGGTGATACCGGAAACTTAATCTTTAATAAATCCAGGTGAAAATCAAGACAGAACGCACGTCTGTCCAACGTGCGAAGTGGCAGTGGTGCTATATGGCGGCTTTGTCTCCTTTGTCTGATAAAAGCCTTTTGAGTAGATGTCCTTTTTTCTTATCCTCCTCATAATATCCATATCCGTACCCTCCATAGCTCAATTCCTTCCCTGCCACATCATTAAAAACAGTGTAGATGTTATTAATCCCTTTTTTGACTTTCAGATCATTGATATAACCAATCACAGACTTCTTGCTGTAATTGTACCGGACCACGAATAGCGTCAGATCAGAAAGATGAATCAGGCCCAGGCTCTCACTGACCAATCCTATCGGTGGTGTATCCAGGATAATAGTATCGTAACTGTTGCGCAGTTCCTTAATCAATAATTCCATTCGCCCATTCAATAGCAGCTCACCGGGATTAGCGGGCATCTCACCCCCTGTGATCACGGATAAATTGGGGTATGGTGTGGCTTGAATGATGGGGAGGATGCCTACCTCATTGTTGAGGTAGGACGAAAGTCCCACTTTGTTTTCCACATTCAAGTCTTTCCAGTCATTGTTCTTGTGCAGGTCGCAGTCAATCAGTACTGTTTTTTTCCCGTTCAGGGAATAGGCTGATGCCAGATTTAGAGAACAAAAAGACTTGCCCTCGCCGGAAATACTGGAGGTGATGGCGATGGTGGTTTGTTTGTCCCGCGGACTTATAAAATATATGTTGGTCCTCAACGAACGGAATGCTTCCGAGACAGCCGCACGGGGTTCTTTTAACACTACGGTGCTTGATTTTAGCTTTTTCCTGCCGATATAGGTGAGATTGGGTACCGCAAGCTCCTTTTCAACATCTTTTAAGTCCCTGATTCTGGTATTGAAAATGTTTACACCGACAATAATCACTACCGGAAAGGCAAAACCAAAGATCAGTGCGAGTACATAGTTGGTGATGTACTGCAGGGGCAATGGGGTAAAACTCAGGCTGGCGTATTCGACAACTTTATTGGAGACCGTATTAGAAGCCATGGTAATGGCCGATTCCGCCCTTCTTTGAAGCAGGAAAGTATAAATGTTTTCGTTCAGGTCAAATTTTCTTTGAAACCGCAGCAAATTCTGCTCGGTCGTGGGAAGCCTGCTGAATTCCTCATCCAGCTTCGCGATCTGGTTTTCCAGGTCCTCAATAACAAAGCTTGCGTTCTGGTTCACATTTCTTAGTACTTCCTTAATGGAGGCGTTGAGGTCTTTAATTTTCCGGTTGGCTTCCCTTACTGTAGGAGAAGCCTCAGTTTGCGTGGCCAGGTGCCGGGACTTTTCCGCTTGCAGGGTGATCAGATTTTCGATCAGCGTATTAAGAATAGGGTCATCAATACCTGATCCTGAGGGCATGATAATCTCCGCGTATTCCTCCCTCACCAGGTATTCCTGAAGCTTGTTGTAGTATTCCTTTTTATATCGTTC
>DATGOS010000293.1:0-3858 GCA_035305725.1 Cyclobacteriaceae bacterium | reverse complement strand
GCACCCAAAGAGGGCAACGCCCTGATGACCTTGTCATTTGCCGGGGGAAGCACCCTTCAGGAAGCCTCCAGTAATGTCCTGAAACAATATGGCCTGGAATTGGTAGATGCCCAGGAGATCAAGGTGAACGGCCTGAACGCCATCAGGCTGGAAGCCGGCCAACAGCAGGAGGAGATGATCATCAAAACCTTGTCCTACGTGATCCAGCAGGGCGACAATTTTTATAACTTGATGGGAATTTCCGCCACGGGGGATTTTAAATCGTTTGAACCCACTTTTTTGGGAAGCATGAATAACTTCCGGACGTTAACGGATCCGGAGAAACTCAACAGGCAGCCGGAGCGGATCCGATTAAAAACGACAGGTGCCAATGGTACATTGGAACAGGCTCTGAAAACATTCAATGTGCCGGAAAAGCGAATGGAGGAAGTAGCCCTTTTGAACGGCATGCTTTTATCGGATGAACTGTCCAAGGGAACGGTAATCAAGGTGGTGGAGTAATGGGTAATGCGCATTGAATGCAGGTAGTTAAAATAGGCGAAATGGACCAAGGAGGAACATATTGCTTATTGGGTGCACAGCGCCAGGAAAGATTGGCGTGCCGCAAAGAATATGTACAAGTCAAAAGATTAGATGCATGCTTTGTTTTTTTCGCATCTGCTGTTGGAAAAACTGTGCAAGGCGCATACCTGGAATTGAACATTTAACCTCATACCTACAATACCAAAGATTTTTCCCCGGAGAAGGACCCTTTTGTCGAGGAGATACTAAAAACGGGCATTGAGATTGAAGTGTGACAAGTCCAGTCTCCTTCTCTCCATCGCCTTCAGGCCTTTGCTGCGATGTCCATTATCTAAACTTCCTGAAATAAGTTCGGTAGACGTTGCCGGCAAAGAAGTTTGCAAAGGTTGAAATGGCTTTTAAACCTTTGACCTTGGTTGGTGCGTTGACGGCCTTGATGGTTCGCAACTGCTTCATAAAATCCTTAATTTCAATTTTGAGTTTTCCTTTTCCGATAAGTTTGTTGACGCTGGACTCACCTTCATAGATATTGATAAAGAGTGTGGTCGTGTCCTGCCACACGTCAATGCCCCGGTCGTTGTACACGTCCTTAAAACCTTCAAAGTAAAATTTCTTGCCTTCCGAGCTGAGCAACTGGGCGCTGTACTGCATTTTTTTTCTTTCCGGTTCCTGGGGATCTATTACAAACAGGTTGAATACCCCATGTAGCGCAGTCAATGGTTCGTTGCTCAGGGCCGGTGCATTCATGGTACCGATCATTCCCGCTTCATGTACATCAATGGTAACCAGCGATTGCACATCCTCCGAAATAATCGTAAGGGTAAATTCAAAGGGTGAATTTTCCGTTTTCCCTTTTTCGTACCCACGCTCATAATCTTCGGTTTCGTTCAGCGAAAAAAATCCCTTCATGGTTTCCGTAAACGATACACCCACAGGCTCTTTACGCAATCCGCCATTTTCCTCCGGGATCGGCCCAAAAGCATAGGAAAGCGGAAGGTTCAATTTCTGGGCGATGAGTTTGCAGTTTCGTTCGGCAAGGGCACTGATGGTCAAAAGCGGATTGGTGCCTATAGGGCGGGGAATGATGGCTCCGTCCATCACATACAGTCCTTTATGTAGTTGCCCTTCTTCTCCCGAAAATACCTCCCCGGTATGGTCCACCACGCCTGTGCCGGCATCGTCGCCCATCGCACATCCTCCCAGAGGATGCACGGTTACAAGATCATAGTCCAGGACCTTGTGCCAGGTGGGGTTGGGTACGATATTCCCCCCTAAGGCAGTGGTGGCGCTGGCGAGTTCTCCACTGACCTTTTTGAAAATTTTCTGCCGTCCTACGTCTTTCCAGTGAATGTTAAGTTTATCCCCCACAAGTTCCATTTCGCCGTTGCCGTCATCATGGGACATTACCAGGTACACCTGAGTATGGTCGACCGCACCGTAAAAGGGGCCTCTTACCAGGCTTTGTACTTCCCTCCATTTTTCCTGGAAATAATCCTTCATACCCCGGTCGGTATCTCTTCCCATCAAACGGGAAAAGGTCACCAGCGATTTGGCCATGATAGACCGGATCGGTCCTGGAACAGTCCCTTCTTCCAGTGTCATACCATCCTCCAGGTTGGGCCGGTTGCGCATATCAATCACGCTGGTGATGCAGGGCCCTACATGGGCAATGTCTGCTGTCCCCTTGTTGCCCAAGCCTATGGCATGTATGGGCACGTCGTTGTTGTACCCAAAGCCCAGGACATCCCCGTTGCCGGTGAATTTTTTGCCAAGCATTTCCGAGACTTGCAGCCCCCTCTGGGCGGAGCGCAGGAGGATTTCGGTGCTGCCGAGAGAACCGGCGGACAAGATGACGGAGTCTGCCAGGATAAACATCAGCGGCGAATCAAATTTTTCCCTTTCATAGTTTAGCGGAGAAAAATAGACCTTCCATTGGTTCCCCAGTTTTTCGACATGGCTCACATTGATGTTGGTAAAAATTTCCGCGCCATGGTTGTAAGCGTCGGGAAGGTAGTTCATCGCGGTTGTGTTTTTTGCTCCCAGGTTACAGCCAGTCACGCAATCCCCGCAATTGTTGCACTTGGGCTGCCGCACCCCTACATGGTTTTGCTCCTGATCCTCAAAATTTACGTTGATGTCCAGCAGGCGAAACTCCTCGGACATATATTCCGCTGAAATTCGCATGGCTTCTGTCTTTTTTAAAACCGGATACCCATTTTCGCCTTCGGGATAAGGGTTGGGCTTCAACATGTCCCATGCTCTTTCCAGCCCCTCTTCAAAGCTGTGTATATCATCCCGCAGGGCCTTTGGCCAGGCAGGGTCCGCCAGCACCCGGGGATCCGGCTTGATGGATACGTTTGCATTGACCAGGGAAGTTCCACCCAAGCCACAGCCTTTAAATACGCTTATTTCACTGCCCACCGTGAATTCATACAGGCCGTTGTCTGAGCCGGTTTCGGTTTTACCCTTGTTAAACTGCATTTCCAGCGCTGCTTCTTTCAGTGTTTTAGGAAACTGCCCCGGAAGGAATTCTTTCCCTTTTTCCAGTAGACAGACCTTCTGCCCCGTCCGGGCCATCCTGCTTGCGGCGATGCTGCCGCCATATCCCGATCCGATCACAATGATATCATATTTGAATTTTAGCTGTTGGAGGGGTTTGGAGAGCTTTTTCATGGAGATTTTTTTATCTAATGTGAGGCAAACTTCAGAGTAAATATAAATGAGCCGCGTTGTGCGTGGTTATGGTTATTGATACGGATCAGGGCTTGTGAAATATTTCAATGGGATCTTCAATCAGGGAACAGTCAATGGCATCCCCTTCAAATTTCGGCTTTTCCGCCGTGCCGGTGTTTTTCCAGTTAGTGACTACTTTTTCGACGCCCACGGGGTATATGGTAATTCCCTTTTGCGTCACGTGAATCCGCAGGAAGTTTTTATATCCTTCCCATCTGAAAGAGGAAGAGGCTTCCGTAATGTGGTTGTCAAGCAGGGAGATGCTGAACAGTAAATAGATACCGAATATGACAGCACTGGTTATTCCGCCGACTAGGATCATTTCCCCGCTGAAAAGGAGTACATGGTCCCAGCTTCCTACCGACATTTCCCAATGGTGGAGATTCAACCGGGAGAAAAGCCAGGTCAGGAAGTACAGGTTTACCAGGTGCAACAATCCATGTATGGCGCCCACGATATAGTTCCATCTTCCCTTTCCTGATGAGGTGTCTGTAAACATCAGTATCCCCAAAAACAACAAAAGGTTTAAGCCCAGCACGGAGGGTTGGGTGGCAATGGTATTGATAATCAGCGTTACAATTTCCGGAAGCTGCCCTTCTGCTA
>DATGOS010000292.1:0-4923 GCA_035305725.1 Cyclobacteriaceae bacterium | reverse complement strand
GCCAACGGAGTCGAGAAAAAAATAAAGGTGAAAAGGCACCTGGTGGCAGATGGCGTTACCTTTAAATCCTGTGCTTCGTGTAACGGCTCCGGCCAGATCAAGAAGGTGGTGAATACCATGTTGGGTCAGATGGTATCTGCAAGCACCTGTCCAACCTGTGGAGGCAATGGCCAGGTGGTGGACAAAAAGCCCGCTGAGGCAGATGCGAGAGGCTTGATCGTTAAAGAAGAAATTATTCCCATCAATATCCCTGCCGGCGTAAGCGACAGTATGCAACTGAGCCTTTCAGGCAAAGGTAACGAAACCCCGGGCGGAATTCCCGGCGACCTGCTCATCGTCATTGAAGAGGTTCCGCACGAGCATCTTCAGAGAGATGGAAACAACGTTATCTATGATTTGTATGTAAACTTCGTGGATGCGGTATTGGGTGCCCAACTGGAAGTACCCACCATCGAAGGCAAGGTGAAGATCAGGCTTGAAAGCGGAACCCAAAGCGGCAGGATACTTCGGCTGAAAGGGAAGGGTATTCAGGAATTAAACGGTTATGGCAAGGGGGATCAACTAATTCATGTGAATGTGTGGACCCCAATACAGGTAACCAAAGAAGAAAAGGAGATTCTGGAAAGGCTAAGGGATTCGGACAACTTCTCGCCAGCGCCGGGAAAATCCGAAAAAACGATATTTGACAAGATGAAGGAATTTTTCTGATGCAACAGAGCCGGTGACCACCGGCTTTTTGCATTGAAATAAAACCTTTTGCGGTTGGTGTCGTATTTTTCGTATGCTTAATAAATTATGCTTGCTGTTAACGCTTGTCACCGGGTTACACGCCCCACTAGATGCCCAAATCACCAAGGAGTTTGTTGTAAAGGAAAAAGAAGGGTTTAATCTTGTTAAATTTGATTTTTCATCTTATAAGGGAACTTCTGTTGTCGCCAAAAAGTCAAGCGGTCAGCCTCTAAAGGTGCATGCACATCTCGCCAAAGTAAATATCCTTCCTTCATTTACCCAGAATATTTCTGGCAAGATACTAAACACCAGTATCGACCACAGGAATGTGGAGTCAGAAAATCTCGGAAAGACGCTTTCCTATCGTTTGTTTTCCGAAGGTAAAAATGACTTTGACCATTCCTGGTTTATTGATTTGGATCCGGGTTATCTGTACGACTTGAATTTTAACCTGGGAATAGGGAAGACAAATTTTGATCTGTCTGAAATCCCGGTTTCCAAATGTAAGATCAAAACCGCAAGTGCTGATGTGTCCCTTGACTATTCGGCCAGGATTCCCAATAGTGTCCGTATGGATACGATGATGGTAGCCATAAAGATGGGTTCACTGGAAGCAAGTGGCCTAAACTATTCCAATGCCGAAAAGATGATTTTTGATGTGAACTACGGCACGCTGGACCTTTCTTTTGATGATGAAATCCGCGGCGGAAGTACTGTGTGGGCCATGGTAGGGGCAGGGTCGGTGAATATTGATTTACCCTCGGACGACATCCCCTACATCATCCGCGTAAAATCGACGGCAATGTGCAGGACTTCCATTCCAAAGTATCTGCGGGATCTGGGCAATAAGACCTACGCAAGCAGGGGATACGATAAGAACGCGGACAACCTCCTTGTTTTCCTGATTGATATATCCGTGGGTTCGGTATCCTTAAAGTAAGCCACGGCCGGCGAATTTCATATCCTGTGCAAATTGATTATTTTTGAACCGTTAGTCTTTCCTAAAATAGTAGTCGTCTTAAGATTTATCGTTTGAATGCATTAGAGATAAATTCCCTTTGTAAAACCTTTGGCCACCATCCTGCCCTTACAGATATCAACTTGAAAGTTCCCCGCGGGGCGATCTTCGGGCTGCTTGGTCCAAACGGTGCCGGCAAGACCACGTTGTTGAGGATAGTAAACCAAATCATCGAAGCGGACTCCGGATCCGTTATGTTTATGGGAGAGGCGCTCAGGCCCGACCACATAAAAAAAATAGGCTATCTTCCTGAAGAGCGCGGATTGTACAAACAAATGCGCGTGGGTGATCAGTTGCTATATTTCGCACAGTTAAAAGGACTGTCCGCTTCAGAGGCCAAAGCAAAAGTGGATTATTGGCTTCAAAGGCTGCAAATATCCGCGTGGAAAGAAAGAAAGATCACGGACCTTTCTAAAGGGATGGCGCAAAAAATTCAGTTTATCGCCACCGTAATTCATTCCCCGGACCTATTGATTTTGGATGAGCCATTTTCCGGTTTCGACCCGGTCAATGCTGAACTGATAAAAAACGAAATTTTAGCGCTACGGGATTTGGGTACCAGCGTGATTCTTTCCACCCATAGAATGGAATCGGTGGACCTGCTCTGTGACCATGTCGCGATGATCCATAAGTCCCACAAAGTAATCGATGGGCCTGTTTATGAAATCAAAAGAAGTGAGCGGTCCCGGCACTTTCAGGTGAAACTTATTAAAAATGAAAACCCTGTCCCTCCGGATTGGCTAGATGTGAAGCTTCATCAAGACCATATTAGCTTTACTGTATCCTTAAACGGCAGCTTGCCCAACGAGATGATTAGGCATTTGATGAATTACGGGGAGATCCTGGGGTTTGAGGAACGGGTACCTACCATCGAAGAGATTTTCATCAAGAAGGTTAAAGAGTCAACACATGAATAAGGTCTTGTTGGTCATTAGGCGCGAATACCTCTCAAGGGTCAAAAAAAGGTCGTTTCTGCTGGCTACCTTGATCACGCCGTTGATCTTTCCTGCCATTATGGGGGTGTTCTTATGGATTTCATTCAGCGACGATCCTGGGGAAGCGTCATTGAGGATTATTGAGGTGGTGGATGAAAACAACGAGTTTTTCCTGGAAAGCACCGATAATTTTGCATTCGCGTACACCGGATTGGACGTGGATGATGCCAAAGAACTGGCACGCCACGGTGCGCGCTATGGTTTTTTGCACATTCCCAAAATTGATCTCCAAAATCCGAAAGGTATTGTTTATTATTCTGAGGAAATTCCCAGCCTGACCCTGATCGGGAATTTGGAGGCCACTTTAAAAAGGAAGATTGAAGAAATGCGACTTTATGATTCCGGTATAGATCCTGAGGTAATATCCGCACTAAAAACCGACGTATCGGTCCAGTCTGTCACTTTGGGCACCTCCGGAACGGAAGCCGTGTCCAACGCCAGCGTAAATTATGCTATTGGTTTTGTGACCGGGATTTTGATATACACTTTTATCTTCGTCTACGGCAACCAAATCATGCAGGGTGTCATTGAAGAAAAATCCAGCAGGATCATAGAAATCATCATTTCCTCCCTGAAGCCCTTTCAGTTGATGATGGGCAAAATCATAGGGATCGGTGCCGTGGGCCTGACCCAGTTTCTCATTTGGATACTGCTGATCACCGTGGTTTCCTCCGTGGTGATGGGGTATTTTGGATTACAGATGCCCCAGCAGCAAATTCTTGATGCGGCCAACCCCGAAAGCCATATGCTTGGTTCATCCATGGAAATGAACCAATTGCTACAGATTCTTATGGGCATTGATTATCCTGAGTTGGTCGCGAGCTTCGTGTTTTATTTTCTGGGGGGGTATTTGTTGTACGGGGCGTTTTTCGCGGCCATTGGAGCGGCGGTGGATTCCCCTTCAGACGCCCAACAATTCATGTTTCCGGTGACCATTCCTTTAATCATTGCTTATTTGGGACTTTTTATTTTTGTACTCGATGATCCCAACAGCAACATGTCCTTTTGGCTTTCCATTGTTCCTTTCACTTCGCCCATCGCCATGATGGGAAGGATCAGTTATGGTGTCCCTTTTTCTGAACTGGCGCTATCCATTGGGTTACTTGTATTGGGCTTTCTGTTCACTACTTGGCTGGCTGGAAAAATTTACCGAATCGGGATACTGGTGCACGGCACAAAGGTGGGCTATAGAACCCTTTGGAAATGGTTTCGCGCAAGCTAGTATTTATGGCTCATTGTCCAACAGGCCTTTCGTGAGTTTGTTCAGGGCCTGCACCTTGTGTTCAAAATCGCCTTTCAGCGTCTCCCGGTAGAGATGGAGATTTTCTACCAGATCATTAATGTCTTCGGGAATGACTTCTTCCAGCAATTGCCTCAGCCGTTTGGCCGTGGTTGGAGATTTTCCATTGGTGCTGATGGCAATTTTTACATTCCCCTTAGTGACAATTCCGCCCAGGTAAAAATCACACAACTGGGGTGTGTCCGCGACGTTGATCAGCAGAAAACGTTCTTTGGCGTCCCGGTGGATCTGATGATTGACCGCCGCGTCATTGGTGGCGGCAATGACCAGATGTTTTTCTTCCAGGTACTGCGCGCGGTATAGATCCTGAATCAGGACAACGTTTTTTTTGTTTTCCACCAGGGCTTTTACTTCGGGTGATATTTCCCGGGCGCAGACCGTCACCATTGCGTTGGGACTTGACTTTAGCAAAAAAGTCAGTTTTTCCAGGCCCACGGATCCAGCTCCCACCACGAGTGTGTGGAGCTCGGACACCTTCATGAATACCGGATAGAGTTCATTCATGGCATTTGGGAATAGACCGCTTCCTGATATATTTCCATCAGCTTCGCACTTTCCCTCACCACCTCTCCAATGATGATCACGGCGGGAGCTCCGATGCCGGAGATTTCTGCTTTTTGTTCAATGTCTTCTATGAGTCCCGCCACCACTTTTTCTTCTGTGGTTGTGCCGGATTGGATTATAGCAATGGGGGTGGTTGATTTTCCGGCATTATGAAAGCAGGAGACGATTTCCGGCAGTTTCCTGGTCCCCATCAGCACCACCACAGTGGCCGTAGATCGGGCGGCAAGGTGAAGGTCTTTGGACAGTTTACCCGAGGAGGTCGTGCCGGTAATTACCCAGAAACTTTCGGAAATCCCCCTTTTGGTCACGGGGATTCC
>DATGOS010000291.1:0-4194 GCA_035305725.1 Cyclobacteriaceae bacterium | reverse complement strand
AAAAATCCAAGATAAGACCCAACACCTGGGCAAGGATGTATGAATTGGGAACCAACCGGCCCATCTACGGTGACCGGGACAAAAAAATCCATTATTCCCTGGAAGAAATCAGCGAGGAAAGAAGAAAGGGCTATAGCTGGGAGGGAGAATACGGCATTCCCAACACCATCCGCTACTATAATCGGGTAAAGGAGGCTGGCCGGGACAAATGGCTGCAAAGGGTTCGGGAGAAATCCCAACAAAAACCCAATCCAAAACAGTTACGCGCGCTGGAAAACCGTGTGCAGGACATACTCCAAAGCCTGGATTCCCAAAACCGATGGATATCCAAAGGATCCGTACGGAACATCAGCATCGATTCGGATATAGATGAATGGATTCCGGTGGATCTTTATGTGGAAAATGTAAACGTACTTTGTGATTACCTGGCCGCTACAGAGTAAACCGTCCCCTTAGACAGAAAGACTTAAACTTTATAACCAAACCATTTTTAAAAAATGCGCTTAATTTTCTCTTTACCATTAAAGTACCCGTTGCTCTTATTGATCCTGGCTGGCCTTTTTTTTCACCCGGCCGTCGCCCAGAAAAAAGACCGAAACGAAAAGATAAAAAAGAATGCTATAGAAGAACTTGAGCAGAAGCGTGACCTGTACAAGCAGATGGCCATGGATATCTGGAATTATGCCGAACTGGGCTATCAGGAGCAAAAGAGCACAGCGCTGCTGCAAAGCACCTTGGCGGAAAATGAGTTTGAAGTGGAACAGGGCGTCGCGGGAATTCCCACTTCCTTTGTTGCCAGCTATGGGACGGGGCACCCGGTAATTGCCATTCTCGCAGAATATGATGCCCTGCCGGGATTTTCCCAGACCAGCGCGCCAAAAAGGGAAAGCAAACCGGACAGCAACAATGGGCATGCCTGTGGTCATCACCTGTTTGGCGTGGGAGCTGTCGCTGCAGCCATCGAGATCAAGGAGCTGATTAAACAGAATGCCCTGCCTGGCACGGTAAAGGTCATCGGCACCCCGGCAGAGGAAGGGGGAGCGGGCAAAGTGTACATGACCAGAGAAGGCATTTTTGAGGGCGTGGACGCCGTGTTACACTGGCATCCGGGCAATTACAATGCGGTGATCGGGAGCTCTACCCTGGCGAATATCTCGGCTAAATTCAGGTTTTACGGCAGCAGTGCCCATGCGGCAGGTGCTCCGGACAAAGGAAGATCTTCCCTGGATGCCGTCGAGGCTATGAACCATATGGTCAACCTGATGCGGGAGCATATTCCCTCGGACAACCTTATCCATTACGTCATCAGCCATGGAGGAGAAGCCCCAAATGTGGTCCCCGACTTCGCGGAATCCTATTATTACGCCCGCAGCCCTGACAAAGATGATGTGATGCCCCTGTTTGAACGGATTGTGGCCACCGCCAGGGGTGCAAGCATAGGCACAGAGGTGGACATGGACTACGAAGTAATCAGCGGCTCCTACAATATCCTGATCAACTCGGCTTTAGCGGATGTGATGCAGAAAAACCTGGAAATGGTGGGAGGGGTGAAATACACGGAGGACGAAAAACAATACGGCAGGGAACTGCAAAAAACATTTGAATTTTCCGCCCCTGAAGTGGAATCGGTGGAGGAAGTACTGCCATTAGATAACGACCATGGCATCAAAGGCTCAACGGATGTGGGGGATGTGAGCTGGTTTGTCCCCACAGTAGGGCTTATGGCCGCGACCTGGATCGCCGGGACGCCGGGCCACAGTTGGCAGGCCGTCGCCTGCGGCGGTACAGATATAGGGATCAAAGGAATGTATGTAGCAGCAAAGACCCTGACCGCAACCGCAATAGACCTTATGAAAGACACCGCCTTACTGGAAAAAGCCCGGGAGGAACATGTGAAGAACGTGGGGCCGGATTTTGAATACAAATCCTTTGTTGGTGACCGTCTACCTCCGCTGGATTACCGGGGAAAGAAAACGGAATGAAAAAAAAATAAACTTCCCGGATTCCTGTTGTTGAAACGGATAATAGACAACGGCATAGCAGAATCCCCACCTTCCAGGCAGGGCAGGGGGTGGTGTTAAAAGATTGTGCCGAACATGCCCCTGTTCCCGTTATTGTGAATAACGGTTCTACCACTTCCTGTCAAGCATTACCAAGTAGGCAGGCAGCGGTGTTTTTCCTGGAAGTTTTCATAGTAGGCATGGGCTCACAATCTTTTATGTAATCAGCAATTCGCCACAGCTAATTTTACCTTTGGTTATTATGATAATTTATAACAAATCCTTTTCATTTTTCTTTGCATTTTTTAATTAACTTTTTTAAATAGGGAAAGCAAGATAGATAATCTTGTTTTACACTATAATTATGATAAGAGTCCTCAATAAATGTCATTATTTGTGTAAAAAACACAAATTTGGGTTTGCGATGACTATTCGAAGGGTGGGGTTCTGGAGATTTTGGGAGGTGCTATCTTTTCACCGCTATTAAGTTTTTTGTTTTCCTATGTGTCTGATAATTAATATAATACAATGATTATTCTTATGGTCTTTTGTTTACTTTAAAAATCATTTCCTGATTTTAACGCACGATAACCCATGAAAAACAACAGTCCCAGGTCCTCAGGCCTCATTTTCAGCAAAATCGGATGGCTATTGCTCGCATTCTGCTGGCTCCTTCACGCTCAGGTATTTTCCCAGGCAATGATACAGGGAAATGTCAGTTCCCGGGAAACCGGAGAAACCTTACCCGGAGTTAGTGTATTGATGAAAGGTACCAGTATAGGAACATCTACGGATCTGAACGGTAATTACCAACTTTCAGTACCCGATGGTGATGCCGTATTGGTCTTTTCCTTTATTGGTTATGTTACCCAGGAAGTGCAGGTAAACCAGCAATCCATCATTAATATTGCACTATTAGATGATGTACAAAGCCTTGATGAAGTGGTTGTGGTGGGGTACGGCACGGCTAAAAAAGCGACCTTATCGGGCGCCATTTCAACAGTCGATGGTGCTGCATTGAAAGACGCTCCGGTAATTAACCTGGGTCAGTCCCTTGCGGGCCGCCTGGCCGGTGTAAATGTGGTCAGCACCAGCGGTGAACCCGGCAAAGACAACACGACCATAAGGATCCGGGGGTCCAATACGCTGGGGAATAACAGCCCGCTTATCGTTGTCGACGGTGTGCCCGGCCGCTCGCTGGAAAGGATTGATCCAAACAATATTGAAAGCATGACGGTACTTAAGGATGCCTCTGCAGCGATTTATGGCTCCCAGGCCGCCAACGGGGTAATTCTCATTACGACCAAACGCGGGAAGGTGGGAAAGCCGAAACTGGAGTTTAACATAGATCAAGGCTTTTCCCAACCGACCATTCTCCCAAAACTTACCAATGCGGCGGAGTATGCCATGACGCTCAATGAAATCGATCTCTACCGAAATCGCGAGCCCCGATACACCCAGGAAGAAATCCAAAAATTTGCTGACGGTTCGGATCCCTGGCTATATCCAAACACCGACTGGTTGGACGCGACCCTAAAAAAATGGTCCTTACAAACCATTGCGAATGCCAACCTGTCCGGTGGCACCGAGTCGATGAGATATTACGTGTCCTTAGGATTGAAAAATCAAGGGACCAACTACAAAAACAGCAATCATGACTATAGGCAATACAATTTCAGGGCAAATATAGACGGAACAGTAAACGAATATATTTCAGTCGGTTTTGATATCGCCGGACGCATGGAAGACAGGAATTTCCCCACGGGAACGGCCCAATTGATCAATACCACGGACCTCTATTCCGTGATCATCCGGCAAAAGCCCAATATGGTTGCTTATTGGCCAAACGGCTTACCCGGTCCGGATTATACGGACGGCTTTAATCCTGTGGTCATGGCCACCGACGCGCCCGGTTATCAAAATCAGAAGGAATACCTATTCAATAGCAATATAAGGCTCAACGTTGTGGTACCTTGGATTGAAGGTCTTTCCCTGGACGGAAACGCTGCGATCGACAAAAATTTCGGGCATAACAAAAGGTTTACTAAGCCATGGTTCCTATACACGTGGGACCATGTCTCCTATGATGAAAACAATGAGCCACTGCTCGTGAAAACTTCCAGGGGCGTGCAGGATGCTAATCTTGTGGAGCAGATGCAGGATGGTTATAACATCTTACTCAATGGCCTGGTCC
>DATGOS010000290.1:0-4557 GCA_035305725.1 Cyclobacteriaceae bacterium | reverse complement strand
TAACCAGGAACCATGAAGAAGGAGCGACGAGACATGAGTGATGAGGAGCTGGACGAATTCTTCACCAGAAAAACCCAAAACCCGGAAATTCCCTTTCAACAGGCAGACTGGGAGCTGATGAAATCAAAACTTGAGCAGCCGAGTCAGGGGGTAAACGGAAGAAGCCGGACCGGAGGAATTTCACCTTGGCCATTGCTGCTGGGTTTGATGCTGTTGACGGGTGGAATTTTGATTTGGACGTATTGGGGCTCCCCGGACCATTTGTCGGGGGAAGTTGCCCATTCAGCACCCTCTCAGAAGGACGCTCCTGCCCCGTTGAATGAAGGGGCATCGTCACAGGTTCAGGAAAACGCTCACGCGTCAACGCCCTCCAGCGGGGGCGGGTTATTGGATGGATTTTCAGAAAGAAAAACCGGCGAAACGGCCTCCGAAAAGGGCGGTGGGCACAAGGGCATGATCTCAGGCAGCTTAGACAAATACAAAGAGCCGGCTGCCCATACGCGGAAAATGTTGCCAAAACCAGTCCATACCCCCGCTTTAAGCCTGGCAAGCAAAATACCTGATCTGGAAACACTGTTTGTCCGGAACCTCCCGTCATCTTCAGGAAAAACAGAGAAGATCCACCTGGTCCCCGGCCGGAACGGCAGCAAATCGGTGGCTTTTTCGGAACGGACAGAGGATAAAAGAAGGACAGGCTATAAAAAATTCAGCGTTTCCCTGATCGTTGCGCCGGATGTGTCCGCTTTGAGGATTAAGGATATAGTGGGATTGGGAAACAGTGTGGGGCTCAATCTGGAGTATTTTATACTTCCTCATGTAAGCCTCAATGCCGGAGCCCTGTATGCTTTTAAGACCTATAGGGCGGAAGGAGGTTTGTATGCGGGATATCTGCCGGGGCAAAGTCAAGTCAGCGGGGATTGCTGGATGCTGGACCTGCCCCTGAATTTGCGGTATTATGCCCTCAATTCCGATTTGAGCAGGTGGTATGTAAGTGCGGGGACATCTTCCTACCTGATGGTCAGGGAGCTATATGATCTCGAATATACCTCTTCATCCGGTAAGCCTTATGCCCGCCGGCTGGAGGTCAATCACGGAAAGCGCCATTATTTCGGTATCGTAAATCTTAGCCTGGGGTATGAACGCGTACTAACTGAGAAAATAGCCTTACAGGTAGAGCCCTATTTAAAACTTCCCTTACAGGGAATAGGAGAGGAAGGATTAAAACTTAAGAGTGCGGGAGCTTTGATCGGCTTTAAGTACAACTGGTAAATATGCTTCAAAGATAATCAGGTCAGAATAAAAAAAGTTAACTAAACCGGAAATGTGATGAAAAATCTAGGCAATTATTGGATGGCATGCGCAATGGCAGCCTTGGTGGTCTTTTCTTCCTGCAAAGACGAGGACGAAGAGCCACGGGTACTGAGCAGGACCTATAATCTGGCGTCCGTATCGGATCCCGCAATTAGTGGAAAAGTGACCTTCACCAAATTGGACGCGGGTTCCACCAACATTTTGATCGAGCTGGAAGGAACCAGCGCCGGCAATACACATCCCGCACATATTCACGCCAACTCGGCCAGTGAGGGAGGACCGATTGCGATTGACCTCACCTCGGTAGACGGGGCAACGGGAATGAGCGAGACCACAGTAACCCAGGAGAATGACGGTACACCTGTTACTTATGAAGGCTTGTTGAACTATGACGGCTATGTAAATGTCCATCTGAGTCCTACCATGCTCTCCACCCTGATCGCCCAGGGAAATATTGGAAGCAACGAAGCCGGGGTTCCTGGTCCGGGCAGTGGGAACAACAATGGGTATTGATGGTGTCAGCCCTGAAAAGAAAGGAATACAGGTAATGGGTGTGAAAGTAGGGGGATGGTCAAACAATCTTTTTGTTTATCCATTTCCCCTATTAATGAAATCAATCCGCATTGACCCTGTATAAAACAATGGTTAAGAACGACAAAAACCGCTAAAACCCACGAACATGAAAACAATTAAACATTTGTTTTTTGCACTGTGCATCATGACTTTCCTTGGCTGCAACAGTGAAAACGAAGAGGACCTGATGCCCGATCCCGACGATCCCTGCGAGGACAACAGCGCTACTTTATCCGGCGCCGTGTCCACCATTATCAACAACAACTGCGCCGTTCCCGGCTGCCACGTTTCAGGAACCGGCCGGGTCAATTTTACCGTGGCGCAAAACATCATTCAAAATGCGTCTACGATCAGAAACTATACCCAAAACGGCATTATGCCCCCTCCCGCCTCGGGAAGAACCCTAACCGCCCAGCAAAAACAAGACATCGCCTGTTGGGTAGAGAATGGTGCCCAAAACAACTAAACAAAAGAACTATGAAAGCTGTAATGACAATAGTGTTGGTGATTGCTGTGTACGGCTTTTCCTTTCCGCAGTCCTTTAAATCCAGCAGTAGCGAAGTATCGTTCTTTTCCAGTGCGCCGCTGGAAGATATCACGGCCAAGAACAACAAGGCCAGCAGTCTGTTTAACGCAGAGACGGGCGAGGTGGCTTTTGTTGTTCCGATCAAAGGTTTTCAATTCCGGAAGTCCCTGATGCAGGAGCATTTTAACGAAAACTACATGGAATCGGACAAATATCCGGAAGCTACTTTTGAGGGAACGCTGAGCGGGTATGACCTGGATAGATCCGGCAGTCAGCAGGCCGTCGCGGTAGGAAAAATGACAATCCACGGCGTCACCCGACAAGTAAAGATCGAGGGAGTGCTGAATTCCAGTTCCGGCGGACTGACCATGGAAGCCAAATTTCCAATCAGGGTGGCGGATTATGACATTGATATTCCCACGGTTGTATTTTACAATATTGCCGAAGTGGTGGAAGTAAGCGTACGCTTCAATTATCAGGAAATTTAACCAATCGATCATAGCTATGAGGTACTTGTTTTTTACCGGGTTTTGGCTTTTTGCGGGACTGGCCACCGCCATTGCCCAGCAGGATTTGCTAAAAAAGCTGAAAGAGGAAAGCAGTCCAATGGAGGAAAGAACTGCGGGGACTTTTAAGGGCACACGGCTGATCAACGGACATACTGTGGAAGTCAGGCAAAGCGGGGTTTTGGATTTTTTGATTTCCCACCGCTTTGGAAGGCTAAATTCCGGAGCCTATTCTTTTTTCGGATTGGATGAATCCAACATCAGGCTGGGATTGGATTATGCAGTGAGTGACCGGCTTACCTTGGGACTGGGAAGAAATTCCCATTTGAAAGTATATGACGGAATTTTGAAGTACAAAATTTTCTGGCAGGAGTCCGGAAAGAGAGAGTTTCCCGTATCACTGGTGTATCTTACTAACCTGGCGGTACAAACCTTTAAACGACCCGAACTGCCCATGAATTTTGAAAGGCGGCTTGCCTTTAACCACCAGGTGCTGATCGCCCGCAAATTTACCGACGGCCTGTCCCTGCAGTTGTCGCCGACTTTTATCCATAGGAATCTGGTGGCTACCCGGGCAGAGGACAACAACGGATATGCAATGGGTGTGGGCGGAAGGTTTAAACTTACCCCCAGAACCTCGTTAAATGTGGAGTATTACTATAGGTTGGGTGATCCTTTGGACAATACCTACAACCCTCTGGGAATTGGGGTGGATATTGAAACCGGTGGGCATGTGTTTCAGTTGCACCTGACCAACGCACAGGCCATGACGGAGACAGGATTTGTGCCGTACACTACCGGTGACTTTTTCGGAGGGGATATTCATTTTGGTTTTAATATTTCCCGCAACTTCCAGCTCAGGGAGGGGAAAAAGGCAGTCAGCTGGTAGTCCCGATTTTTTTTGTATGGTCATTTTAGTTGATGATTTTCAAAGCCTTGGGGATATTGCGCACAATAATTGGATTGGGTTTCTCAAATAAGCCTTAAATTGCGCCCCCATAGTCGAGAAATGAATTAAGCGTATGAATTTGGACCATTATTTAAAGATTGCTGAAGAGCTGAATATCAGGCAAAAACAGGTTTCCGATACCATAGAATTGTTGGATGAGGGGGCGACGGTTCCTTTTATTTCCCGGTACCGTAAGGAAGTAACCGGCAGTCTGGATGAGGTGCAGGTGGCGGAAATCCGTGACCGCGTGCAGCAACTTAGAGAGCTTGACAAAAGAAGGGAAGCTGTGCTGAAGTCCATCCGGGAACAGGAGAAGCTGAGCCCTGAACTGGAACAGAAAATCAATGCGGCGGCCACCATGAGCCAGTTGGAGGATTTGTACCTTCCTTTCAGGCCAAAACGAAGAACAAAGGCGACCGTGGCCCGGGAGAAGGGGCTGGAACCTTTGGCAGAACTGATATTTGGCCAGGAATCTGTAAACCTGGATAAGGAGGCGGAAAAATTCATCAATGGGGAGAAAGAAGTCCATGCAGCGGAAGACGCGCTGCAGGGAGCGCGGGACATTATGGCGGAGTGGATCAACGAAAATGCGGAACTGCGTGAGAAGATGCGTGCGCTTTTTATTGATCAGGGCAAGTTTGTTTCCAAAGTGATTCCGGGAAAAGAAGAGGAAGCCATTAAGTATAAGGACT
>DATGOS010000289.1:0-6125 GCA_035305725.1 Cyclobacteriaceae bacterium | reverse complement strand
CCATACAAAAAATCCTGGACGAGGCAATCTTTTCGGAAGATTTTGAGGGACTGCGGGACAGGATGGTTCTTGAATTTTTGTACCTCACAGGCGTCCGCCTTTCAGAACTTTTAAATTTGAAATGGAAGCACATTGATCTGCATACGGAGGTAGTGAAAGTTTTGGGAAAGCGCAAAAAAGAAAGAATAATTCCGCTGACAAAAGGACTTGTAGGCCACATTCGGGATTATCGGAAAGTATTTGAAGAAACTTTTTCAAAAGTAGACCATGAGGACTATTTTATCGTTACAATACATAGAGAGCAAGCCTATCCTATGAAGATATACCGGATTGTAAGGAAATATTTAGATCTTTTTGCCCAGACTTCAAAGCGCAGCCCCCATCTCCTGAGGCACACCTTCGCCACCCATTTGTTGAACAAAGGCGCGGACCTAAACGCGGTGAAGGACCTTTTGGGACATACCAGTCTGGCGGCAACCCAGGTGTACACCCACAATTCTATTGAGAAACTTAAGGACGTGTTTAATCAGGCACATCCCAAAGCTTAATTCAAGTTTAACTTCTAACCGTAATTACTATGAAATTACAGATGCAGTCAATTCACTTCGTAGCCGATCAAAAACTCATCGACTTTATCCAGAAGAAGACGGACAAACTGGAGACATTTTATGATCAGATCATCGATGGGGAGGTTATCATGAAGCTGGACAAGAACGACCGGAGCGAAAACAAGATTCTGGAGATAAAAATAAATGTGCCGGGCAAACAGATGTTTGCCAAACACCAGGCTGAGTCATTCGAAAGCGCTGCGGATGAAGTAATTGAAGGTTTGAGGAGACAGATAAAAAAATACAAGCAAAAAGCGGTTCTTGCCAAGCAATGAGCCGGCGAATTTATAAAAAAAGTCTTCCCACTACGGGAAGACTTTTTTTTGGACCGGTGCTAAAAAAGATCTTCCTTCCTAAGCACCAAAGTATCCGTCCGTTACTTTTTGAATACTCCGCTGTTCATCTCCACATCCACCGGTACTGAGATTGTTTTGCGTGCTGCCGAAGGGGTAGTGGTAAGAGGCTTTAATTCATAAATTGTCTCTCCTTCCGCCATCTTCAACCGTGTTGCTGACAGTTCCAGGATCTCTACGGAATTGTCGCCGTCGCATTCCGGTGCCCCGTCCCAGGAATAGCAAAAGGTTACTTCGTCCTCATCTTTCCATTTCCATTGCGCCAGACCGCCCGAATCCTCGTCCGCTGGATTCACAAAGGACACGAAGTAGGTGCCTGCAGCGGAATAGACGACCGTTAACTCATAGGGCGTACCCACCACGTTTTCCCCGTCCAAGGTGACCAGTTCCCAGGTTCTGCAAAGCAGTTCTGTGCGTGTCGATTGTGGCATTTCGTCTTGTTTCAGCGCATGAATGCGCAGTTCCTTATTGGGATTGCCATTAACAAGTAAAGTAAAAGTGATAATGTCACCGTTTATGCTTATGTCTTTGATGGTGCCAAAATCAGATAGATTAAGGATCCTGTTGTTGGCAATGGTGAAGGATCCGAAAAAGACAATTTGTTCATTGGTTTTTGCCACCGGATTTTGGTAGAGGCTGCCGCCCGGAGTATTTCTGACAATGATATAGTTGCCGCTTTCATTGAACTCAAAGGACTGGTATTCGCCTGCTCCTTCAACCACCCACTTTCCACTGAGGGTTTCCAAAGTTACGATGCCGCCTTCATCGGGCTTGTTTTCGTCTTTTTCACAGGCAAAGACGCCCAGAAGTACAAGAATTACTGCCGAAATTCTTTTTAAATTTTTCATGATTGTTTTTAGATGAATAAAAAATTGTTGAATTGAATAAGTACCTAATTTTTTTAAAAAACTTTTGGTAATTATAGGTCAGGCCAATAAAGCCAAGGGGTTTCGTAAAAAAACTTTACAAAAATATCTGTTGATCCCCATAAAATCAAATCAACTTCCAAATATTCTGGCAAAATGATTTTCCAAATGGTTACGCATACCGTTGCGCAGCATTTCAGCTGACCCGTGTTCGATGATATCTACCAGGCCCTTGTGGGAAACGTACTTTTTCACGGCGACATCTTCACCAGCAATTCACTGCTATGCACGTATTCAAACACCAACAGCAGCATATTTTGGAACTTCTTAATAGTCTCGCTTCCGGATATTTCGTACAACTTGCCGTGGAATTTTATTTCGTGCTCAACCTGGAACCGCACCGTACTGGAAAGGTCGGGCTCACCGGCCACGGTTTCTTTTAAAATTTAGATATCCTCCTTGGTCACACGTTCCATGATAAAGTCCGCGATGCCGATCTCTAAGGCCAACCGTAACTCAAATATTTCCCGAAGGGTGGTATGGTCCAGCACCTGAGGGATCATCCTTTTTTCCAGCAGGGCCAGAAGATCGGGGTTGGTGACTACTGCGCCTTTATGTTTTTTGGATTGGATCAGGCCGATCATCTTCAGGCGCGCCAATGCCTCCCTCACCACGGTCCGGCTCACGCCCAGGATGCTGGCGAGCTCAGTCTCCTTGGGTATGGCATCGCCTACCTTGAAGCCTTGGTGAATCAACGTGTTGATCAGGGTCATTTCTACTTTGTCTACCAAAGAGCTGGTGTCTACCAGAAAATGGGCAACCATACAGCCTGCTTACAATAAAGTAAACGACACCTATGAAATAGCGGGTGCTTTTGTCATAAAGTATGAGGGAGAACAGGATGCCGGCGTCCGTCATTACACCAATGATTTCCCAGTCTACCGCTATGCGGACCTGTTGTTGCTCCTGGCTGAGGCCAAAGCATTGCAGGGGGAGGATCCTTCTCCGGAAATCAACCAGGTGAGGCAAAGGGCCTACGCCGGTGCTTATCGGGAAGCCGAACACGGATATCCCCATATGGCAACTGACGGGGATGCCCGGGAAGCCATCCTGCGGGAGCGTCTATTGGAGTTTGTGTTTGAGGGGAAAGGTGGTATGATTCACGGCGAATGGGTGATGAATACGTTTATGAACATACTACCGTACTTCCTTCAGAATCTTATAAACTGCTTTGGCCTATCGACCGCAATACCCTAACCAATAACAGGGCACTGAAACAAAATCCGGGATATCCGCAATTTTGAATCTGCTAAACCTTATCTTTCTTTATAACAAAGTTTATGGAAATCAAGCATTTAAAGGGGCTGATTGCAGCCCCGTTTACCCCTATGTCAACAACAGGCGCGCTGAACCTGGATTTGGTGGCTGATTACTACCGAATGCTGAAAATGAACGGAATAAGCGGGACATTTATCTGTGGGTCAACGGGCGAGGAACCTTCACTGACTTTAACCGAAAAAAAGCTGCTGGCCGCAGCCTGGGCAGAAGCGACGAAACCGAGTTATATCTATGAGTCGGGAGTGGCGCCCCTGACGGAATTCCGGATTGCCGGTCTTGTCTGGTATCAGGGCGAAAGCAACGCACATAATATCGCACTGCATGAGGAACTTTTTAAGACCATGGTAAACAGCTGGCGTAAGCAATGGGGTTATGAATTTCCTGTTTTTTACACTCAATTGTCCGGAATGGAAAGGCCCTCCTGGCCCAGGGTCAGGGACAGCCAGCGTCAAATGCTCGGTCAACTGGAAAAGGTGCGCATGGCGGTCACCCATGATTTGGGCAACAGGCACGATGTACATCCAAAAGACAAAAAACCGGTAGGAGAACGGTTGGCTGCATGGGCTTTGGGCAAAACCTACCAGAAAGAGTTGCCTTACAGTGGTCCGCTCTTCGACACCGTAAGATTCTATAATAGTGAATCAATTTGTATCTTTCTGTTTGACAAGGGGTTGACTACCAGTGACGGCTATGAGCTAAGGGGATTTGAACTTGCGGGTAGTGACATGATCTTTACTGAGGCAAAGGCCATAATAGATGGCGATAAGGTGAGGGTGTCTGCCGGGGCGGTGGAGGAGCCCAAATACGTTCGCTATGCCTGGCAACCTTTTACCACAGCCAATCTAGTTAATGAATCGGGTTTTCCCGCCTCGACATTTACCAGTTTCTCCTTTAATGAATAAATGCACCGAATCCATAATTGTCCGCAAATGGCAACAGACCTTCAAATCTACAGCACTACCTATGAAACCGCACTGCTTCGGGACATCATTCCTTTCTGGGAAAAGTATTCTCCGGACAGGGAATACGGCGGATACTTTACCTGTCTTGACAGAACAGGGAATGTATTTGATACGGACAAATTTCTCTGGCTGCAGGGCCGGCAGGCCTGGACATTCTCCATGCTCTACAACCGGCTGGAGCAGAAGGAAGACTGGCTGGAGATTTCCCGGCTAGGCATTGAGTTTTTAGACAAATATGGGCGGGACAGGCATGGCGACTTTTATTTCTCCCTAAGCAGAAAAGGTGAACCGCTGGTCCAGCCCTATAATATATTTTCCGATTGCTTTGCGGCCATGGCATTCAGCCAATACAGCAAGGCCTCCCAAAGGGAAGAAATGGGAGTGAAAGCCACGGATATTTTTCGGAAAATTCTCAAAAGAAGGGACAATCCAAAAGGGATTTATAACAAAATCTATCCGGGTACCCGGTCATTAAAGAACTTTGCCCTCCCGATGATCCTGAGCAACCTTTGCCTGGAAATGGAAGAATTTCTGGATAAGGGACTGGTAGAGGCTACTCTGGACGAATGTGTGGTGGAGGTGATGGAGGCTTTTTTGGACAATGAGCGTATGCTGGTTTATGAAAATCTGTTGACGGACAATAGTTTTTCCGACAGCTTTGAAGGCAGGTTGATCAACCCCGGACATGGCATTGAGGCCATGTGGTTTATGCTGGACATTGCCATTAGACGTGAAGACCAGGCGCTGGCCGAAAAGGCAAAAGAAGTCATCCTCCATCTCGTTGAATATGGATGGGACAAGGAACACGGAGGCATTTTCTATTTTCTGGATGTAAAAGGCCATCCTCCGCAACAGTTGGAATGGGACCAAAAACTATGGTGGGTACATCTGGAGACATTGGTTGCGCTCGCCAAAGCGTTTAAAATTACCGGTGATCCGCATTGCTGGGAATGGTTCGGAAGGGTACATGCTTACACATGGGAGAACTTTCCCGACCCGGAACATGGAGAATGGTTTGGATATCTCAACCGTCGTGGAGAAGTGTTGCTACCCTTAAAAGGCGGTAAATGGAAGGGCTGCTTCCATGTTCCGAGAGCTTTGTACGAGGTATGGCAGGCTTTGGAAGACATTGAAAAACTAAAAATAAACTAAATATACTGCCATGAAAAATTCAACAGGAAAGAGAGGAAGACCGTTCTGCTGGGGCATCCTGCTCGTATTTCTACTCAATTACGCCCCGGCTTTTTCCAAGATATCCACGACTTCGGATGTCAGGGTGTCCAGTATGGTGCCTGTCAGTCCGGTATTCGTGGGCCTGGACACCAACCCATTGTTGCGGCTTGCCGTTCACCTGCCTGCCGGCAAGCAGATCAACTTTAGAAGCATTCAATCCAGGTTAAATGAGACAGCGGTGAATGATATTGAAAAGTTGGAGGTTTTCTATACAGGGTCTGAGCCCATGTTTCTTCCGGACAAGGCAGCCGCCACAGTGAAGCCGGCTTCAACGGCAGTTAATATTCCCATAAACATTACTTTAGAGGCGGGAATGCATTTTTTTTGGATCAGTGCCACCTTAAAAGCTTCTGCTGACATCGACAACACAATCCAGTTTGTGGCCGCCAGGATGACAGATGATCAGGGAGGATCTTATGCTGTCACCGGAGAAAAAGCAGCCCCTCCCCGGAGGATGGGTGTGGCAGTAAGAAAAGCAGGGGAGGATGGCGTAGACACCTACCGCATCCCGGGAATTGCGACCACGGATAAAGGGACCCTGATTGCCGTTTACGATATCCGCTATGACAACCCCAGGGACTTGCCCGGCAATATCGATGTGGGCATGAGCAGAAGCACCGACGGGGGGCGCACCTGGGAACCTATGCAAATCATCATGGACATGGGGGCACCACACGAAAACAACGGGGTGGGGGATCCTGCGGTCCTGTTTGATCACGCAACGGGGAAGATATGGGTTGCCGCTTTATGGAGCAAGGGCAACCG
>DATGOS010000288.1:0-7017 GCA_035305725.1 Cyclobacteriaceae bacterium | reverse complement strand
GCACCTGGCCTCCCCCGAAGATCAAACTTCCGTTGCGGTAAAAATTCTCAAAAAGCCTGATCGGCAACAGTCGGGTATAATGCCCCAACAAGGCTGCGGCCACCAGCACCCCCGCCCAAAGAATAAAGTTAGACCAACGGATGTTCAGCTGGGGTTTTTCATGGTTGACCGGCTGTTTACGGTAATTCAATGAGGTAACGATCCCACCAACCACCAACATCACGGGGAATATAAATGGGGAGTTATAAAAAAAAGCCACGAATGCAGCGATCATCATCAGCACCGCCGCCTCCGTGGTTTTAATCATTTTACCCACAGTAACCCGGGCGGCATAGATAATGTAGCCTATGGCCATCGGCTGGATGAATTTGGCAAAATCGAGGGTACCCAGCGTGTTTTCCTGCAGAAAGTCGATCAGGCAGGCGGCTGATATCATCAAGATGGTAGCGGGCAGCACCCAGACAAAAAGGGATAGGTAAGCAAGCAGTGGGCCTCCCAGGCGATAGCCAATGGCAGCAATGGTCTGGGTGGAGGTGGGGCCGGGAAGCACCTGGCAGAGCGCATTTAATTCCCACAGGTCCTTCTCCAGAATATACCGCCTCTTTTTTACCATGATATCCAATACCATGGACAGGAAGACCTGCGGTCCGCCAAAAGCGGTAAGCGCCAGCAGCAATACATCCTTGAGATAGTAATAATATCTTACCCGCCTTATTTCCACAGGAACTTGTTTTTTTGAAGCCCAGGTCCTGGTAGTCTGGATCATCCATGTCCTGCCCCACACGGTAAAAATCCTCGAAGTCCAGGAGCAATACCATCAAGCAAAATGTCTACGATGGTTTTTTACCATGCAATGTACCCCAAATAACCTTAAAATTAAATACATTTGGAATGATAAAGACTGCCCTATATGAGAAACTCCCTGCAATGGTTTTGCTTTCTATTGGTTCTGGCGCAGTTTTCCTGCGGAAACAGCAAAAAGGAAAACCAATCCGAAATCCCCGAATCAGACGTAGCGGGGGAACAAAAGCAACCCGCTGTGACATTTGAAACTGTAGAAACAGGGACATTTCCAGAGGCAAGCATTGAAATGTATAGCCCTTTGGGCAATGAAACGTTTAGGGAAGGGCCGGTTCCTTTTGAATTTAATATAAAAAACTACCCCAAACACGGAGGGAATTTTAGTTTTAAAATGTCCGTCAACGGTGGGGAACCGGGGAGCTATACTACACCCGTCTTCAAGCAACAGTTCAACAGCGGTGCCTACCGTGCTGTGGCTTTTTTGCTGGACCGGAACGGCCTTGCCTTAAAGGAGTATGGCAATTATGTGGACAGAGATTTTTTAGTGGGAGATTCCCGCCCGTTTCCCGATTCCGATGAACCTTATATGATTTTAAATTTACCTGGAGACAGACAGGTGTTTTCTCCCCAGGATACGGTTATTGTGGACTTTTTATTGATTGGTGGAGGGCTTGAGGAAGATGGTTTAAAATTCGTCCTGTCGGTGGACGGAGAGGAGCAGGACGTTCATGAATTGCTTCCGATAAAAATCAACAATCTGCAACCGGGTGTCCATGAGGTACAGGTAAAGCTGGTGAAGAATACCGGGGAGGAGCTTTCGGGAATCTTTTCAACGGCCAGGAGAACAATTACAGTAGAAAAGTAATATGAAGACCAACGAATTTACCCCTAAGTTGGTAAGTCTGATCCGGGAAGGTATATCAAAAAAGCAGTTTGCCAATGATGTCCTGGCCGGTACCATTGTAGGCATTGTGGCTTTGCCCCTGGCCATTGCTTTCGCCATTGCCTCCGGCGTCTCGCCGGAAAAAGGTCTGATCACGGCCATTGTAGCCGGGCTGCTCATATCGGTCCTGGGAGGCAGCCGCGTGCAGATCGGCGGGCCCACGGGTGCCTTTATTGTAATCGTTTATGCCATCGTACAGGAACATGGGGTGGGAGGCCTTACCCTGGCCACTTTTATGGCAGGCTTTCTGATCATCGGCATGGGTCTGGCACGTTTGGGCAATTACCTTAAGTTCATTCCTTACCCCTTGATCGTCGGCTTTACCAGTGGTATCGCATTGATTATCTTTTCTTCGCAAATAAAGGATTTTTTTGGGCTGCCCATTGATGACCTCCCGGCAGATTTCACCGAGAAGTGGAAGGTATACGGGTCTAATTTCAGCCAAATTAACTGGTTGGCTTTTACTATTGCCATGGGCACGGTACTTGTTAGCTTTAATTTTCACCGCATTTCCGGTAAAATCCCCGGATCGGTCGTAGCCATTGTTTTAAGTACTTTGATTGTCAATGTTTTCAACTTGCCGGTCGAAACCATCGAATCGAATTTTGGAGATATTCCAAACCATTTTGCCCTTCCCACATTGCCGGAAATCAATTTGCAGACAATTCAGGCGCTTATCCAGCCGGCGATTGCCATAGCCTTATTGGGGAGTATAGAGTCGTTGCTCTCCGCGGTGGTCGCGGACGGCATGATCGGAGGCAGGCACCGTTCCAATTTGGAGCTGGTGGCACAGGGGACCGCCAATGTTTTTTCAGGACTCTTTGGGGGTATTCCGGCTACCGGTGCCATAGCCAGGACAGCTACCAACATCAAGAACGGGGGAAGAACCCCGATCGCGGGGATTGTTCATGCCATTGTACTGCTGTTGATCATGCTCGTCCTCGCCCCTGTGGCCAAAATGATACCTTTATCCTGCCTGGCGGGAATATTGGTGGTGGTGGCCTGGAATATGGGGGAATGGCATCATTTTTTTGCTATGCTGAAAAGCAACCGTATGGATGTCATCGTGCTGCTCACCACCTTTTTCGTTACGGTGTTTTTTGACCTGATCCTGGCCATTCAGTTCGGTATGATCCTGGCCAGCTTCCTGTTTATGAAACGTATGAGTGACGCCACTTTTATAAAAAATGCCACGGACCTGTTGCACTCAGAAGATGAGGATAAAGAAACGCTGTTTGAGGAGGAGTTGGTAAAAATTCCGGAAGGCGTGCAATTGTACGAAATTTACGGCCCTCTTTTTTTTGGCGCATCGCAGAAGTTCCAGGAAGTGATCAGCGACCTCCATCAAAGGCCTGAAATCCTTATCTTAAGGTTGCGGCATGTGCCGTTCATCGATGCCACCGGTATCAACAGGCTGGTTGAAATGTGCCAAAGCCTCCAAGCCAAAGGCACAGTGGTGATTTTGTCTGGCGCCAACGAGGAGGTAAAAAAAGAGCTGGCCAATGCCGGAGTCGGCGAGCTTCTGGGCAAAAACAACATTCATGACCATATTCTGAAAGCTGTTCAACGCGCCCAGGAAATTCTTTTAGAAAAGGCTCAGAACTGAGCGAGAATTTGCAATCCAGGTTTTTTCCGTGTAAGTTGATCTAGTGTCGCTTAAAAACCTCAAACCCCGATTCTATGAAAAAATACGATGCCATTATTATCGGTGCCGGACAGGCCGGGATACCACTGGCCAAGATGATCAGCAAGAAAGGCCTAAAAGTAGCATTGGTAGAGCAGGATGAAATAGGCGGGACCTGTATTAATAACGGCTGCTCCCCCACCAAAACCATGGTGGCTTCGGCCAAAGTAGCCGAGACCGTACGCCGCGCGGGGGACTTTGGGATACATGTAGAAGGCTTTTCCGTAAACCAAAAGGCCATCAGGGACCGGAAGCAGCATATTGTCGATCTTTTTCGGGGAGGCGCGGAATCGGGACTGAAAAAAGCCGAAAACGTTGAAATTGTGAAGGGGCGGGCAACATTCAAGTCCCCCATGGTATTGCAGGTTTCAGACGGGGAATCCCGGGAACTTCAGGGTGACAGAATTTTTATCAATACCGGATCCCACACGGTGATTCCTGATATCGAGGGCCTTGCCTCCCAGCCCTACCTTACGAGTACCTCCATCATGGAGCTGGAAGAAACGCCCGAACATTTACTGATCCTCGGAGGAGGCTATATCGGTCTGGAGTTTGGACAGATGTTCCGGCGGTTTGGAAGTAAAGTGACTATTTTGGACCGTAATGCCAGATTGGTTCCCAAGGAGGATGAAGATGTATGCGAAGAGATCAGTAACATATTTCACACGTCCCGAATCAGCACCATCTTTAATGCCACAGCCTACAAAATAAGCGGGGGACGGGGTAGGATCACCATTCACTATAAGGATCAGTCCGGGACGCCACGGGCCGTCACCGGCTCTCACCTCCTGGTGGCGGCAGGGCGCGCCCCCACTTCCGACAACATGGGTTTGGAAGACGTCGGCGTGAAGCTGACAATAAAGGGCTTTGTCGATGTCAACGAATTTTTTGAAAGCTCCGTTAAGAATGTTTATGCTTTGGGGGATGTGGCGGGTAGCCCGCCTTTTACCCATATGGCTTTTCATGATGCCGAGCTTGTGTTCAATAGTGTATATGGCGGCCAGCGCAAATCCAACAAGGACCGGCTTACCCCCTACTGTATTTTTATTGATCCCCAACTGGCCCGGGTCGGCCTCAACGAGCAACAGGCAAATGAACAAGGTATCGATTATAAAACGGGTAAATTCTGGATGAAACATGCGGGGCGTACGCTGGAAACGGATGAAAAGGACGGCTTTTTCAAAGTACTGGTGGATCCCCGGACCAGGCGTATACTGGGAGCCACTGTTTTGAGCAAGGACGGCGGGGAAATACTCGCCGTGATCCAGATGGCCATGGTCGGTGGCATCACCTATGATGTCATCCGTAGCCTTCCCATTTCCCATCCCACCCTTGCCGAAAGCCTGAACAACCTGATGATGTCCATTAAGGAGTAGGCGCAGGTAGTGCCCGGTCGCCAGGCGCTGTAACTTCGCCTTTTTACTAAAGCATTAAATGTAGCCGGTACCGCGGCAACAACCTTCATTTGTAAAAGTCTTTTCATCAGTGGCAAAAAATAAAAGCCACGAATGGGCCGAGCCCCGCAAGCCGTAATTTGTAACCACGCTTTACTATCCTGTAAGATGTGTAATCCAGTTCTTCATATTTTCTAGCTAGTGAATGAAACGCCCCCGCGGCTACATTTCTATATTTTCATCAATTTCTGAAGTGTACATGCCCACAATTCATAACTTTGCTGTATAACAACTCAGGTCATTTAAATGGACAGACGAATCAACAGCAAATGCATCAGGCACAAAAAAAGCCCTGGATAAATCCAGGGCCGGTGGTGATGAGTGGATTCGAACCACCGACTCACGGATTTTCAGTCCGATGCTCTACCAACTGAGCTACATCACCGTTTTGAGGTATGCAAAGGTAGCCATTTGTTCTATTCCTGCAAAATCCGGACAATAAATTAAATAAAATAATGATTTTTGAGAATTTAAATATTTCATTATGAGCTTTTTACCACAAGCGGTATTTCTGCTGATTTTGGCTGTCACCGGAGTGATTTTGTATAAAAGGGTGTCTTTTTTAAGGAAAAGCATCTTTTTGGGCAAGCCAGAACCAAGAAATGACCGCCGGCCGGAGCGGTGGAAAACCATGTGGCTGGTGGCTTTTGGGCAAAAAAAGATGTTCAAAAGGATGATTCCGGCCATTTTGCACCTTTACATCTACGCCTCCTTCATCATTATCAATATTGAGGTCCTGGAATTCGTGATAGACGGGATTACCGGCGGACACCGGACTTTTGCCCCTTATACCGGCGGATTTTACGCCTTTGCCATGAACTTCTTCGAGGTTTTGGCCCTACTCGTCCTGGTTGCATGTGTCTCCTTTCTGATCAGGAGGAATATCATTAAGGTGCCCAGACTCAACAGCAGGGAACTAAAAGGCTGGCCCTCCCTGGATGCCAACCTGATCCTGATTATAGAAATTCTGTTGATGCTTGCCATACTCACCATGAATGCCACCGACCAGATCCTGGCCCGCAGGGCCTATGCGGGTTACATAAGCATCGACACTTTGGGGATAAGCGGATTGATCGTCCCATTATTTGAGGGGTTCAGCAGCAATACCCTCTGGATTATTGAACGTTCGGCCTGGTGGTTCCATATCATAGGCATCCTGGGCTTTGCGGTGTATATTACCTATTCCAAGCACCTGCACATATTTTTGGCCTTTCCCAACACCTGGTACACCAATTTGGAGCCCCGGGGGAAAATGAAGAACATGCCTGAAGTAACCCGGGAAGTGAACCTGATGTTGGGCACCGGCCAGGAGGATTCTTCGGAACCCCCGGCAGAAGTCCCGAGATTTGGGGCAAAAGACGTGAACGATCTAAGCTGGGTAAGTTTATTAAACGCCTTTGCCTGCACGGAATGCGGAAGGTGCACCGCCGAATGTCCGGCCCACATCACGGGGAAAAAACTTTCGCCGAGAAAAATTATGATGGACACCCGGGACCGTGCGGAGGAGGTCGCAAAAAGTCTTTCCTCGGGAGGGCCTGGACTGGCGGATGGAAAAGCCCTATTGGATGATTATATATCCAAAGAAGAGATCAATGCCTGCACCAGTTGCAATGCCTGTGTGGAAGCATGTCCTGTAAATATCGATCCCCTCAGCATCATCCTGGAACTGAGAAGGTATATGGCCATGGAAGAAAGCAGCTCGCCGGCCCAATGGAACCAGATGTTTCAAAACATGGAAACCAGCTTTTCCCCCTGGAAATTCTCCCCTGCGGACCGTTTCAACTGGGCGGAAGAGATGAAGAGGCAATGAGGTACTAGGTACAAAGAGAGTATGTAGAATATAGTATTTGGAAGACGGGATATCACATATACCACATACTAAATACTACATATCCTGTCCCGTGAAATTATAGATTGTTGTATAGTAGGTAGATGGTAGCCACAATGTACCACCTGGGAAGTTTTGACAACAGCCGACGGTCGGCGGTCCACAGTTCACAGTCCGCGGATAAAAAGAGCAATGAAAAAAGGGTAAAGAAAAATGATCAAAGACACTCAAAAGGTAAATAATTCATAATTCATAATTCATAATTCATAATTCATAATTCATAATCAATGTCTACATATAAAATCCC
>DATGOS010000287.1:0-3113 GCA_035305725.1 Cyclobacteriaceae bacterium | reverse complement strand
GCCGTCTTCCCATGCACCAGATGGCTTCGGTTTAGCTTCGTGGAGACTTGTATGGTGAGGGCACAGTTCTGCAGGCCCTTAAACACCAAATCGGTATCCGGGGCGGCCAAGGCAAAATTTCCGCCCATCCCCATAAACAATTTGATTTTATTATCGGCCATGGCTTTGACAGCATCCACCACAGCAAGACCGTGTTTCCGGGGCGCCTTAAAATCAAATGCTTTTTCCAGCCGTACCAAAAATTCCTCCGGCATCTTCTCCCAGATGCCCATGGTCCGGTCTCCCTGAACATTACTATGGCCCCTTATGGGCAGGGTACCGGCACCTGTTTTTCCGATAGCCCCTTTTAACAACAACAGATTGACGATTTCCCGAACCGTATCTTCTGCATTGCGGTGTTGGGTTACTCCCATGGCCCAGGAAACAATAATTTTGTGCTTGTCCCGGATCATCGCAGCGGCCTGATGTACCAAATCCGCTTCCAGGCCACTTTCCGCAATTAGATCCTCCAGACGGTGCTGTTCCAAAGCGGCCAGGAACTCCCCGAATCCGCTGGTCCTGTCTTGGATGAAGGACTGGTCAAAAACATCGCCGCCGCTTTTTTTATCGGCTTCCCATAATATCCTCATGAGTGCTTTTAAAAAGGCCAGGTCACCGTTGATTTTAACCGGTAGGTACAAATCCTGCAGTTTGGTAGCTTCACCCACCCATTCCCAGGGCTTTTGGGGATGTCGAAAACGCATAAAACCCGCTTCGGGCAAAGGATTGACGGCAATAATTTTCCCACCGTTTTTCTTTAAACGCTGCAGGGCCGTAAGCATTCTTGGAGAATTGGTGCCAGCATTTTGGCCAATGTTGATCAACACATCCGCCTCTTCTATGTCATTCAGGGTCACCGAAGCTTTGCCGATCCCAAGGGTTTCTTTGAGCGCTTTTCCGCTTGCCTCGTGGCACATATTGGAGCAGTCCGGCAGGTTGTTGGTGCCAAACTGCCTTACAAAACACTGGTACAGAAATGCCGCTTCGTTGCTGGTCCTTCCCGAAGTATAAAAGACTGCCTCATCGGGGGAATCCAGCCCGTTCAGGGTGCCGGCAATCATCCTGAAAGCGTCCTCCCAGGAAATGGGTTCATAATGAAGGGAATTTTCCCTTAGCACTACGGGCTGGGTAAGCCTTCCCTGCTTTTCCAGCCAATGGTCATCCTTTTTCAACAAGGCCGGAACATCATATTGCCTAAAGAAATCCGGTTCGATCCGGGATTTGGTGGCTTCCCAGGCCACGGCCTTGGCGCCGTTTTCACAAAATTCTGCCAACGGGTTTACCTTGTCAGCGTCAGGATCCGGCCAGGCACAACTGGGACAGTCGAAGCCCCTGACCTGGTTTGTTTTCAACAGCGTGCTTACCCCACGTCCCACATAGGTTTCCTCCCAAATATGGTAAGCCGCGGATGTAATGGAGGAAAAACCTACAGCCGTATCGGGGATTTGGTTGATTTTGACTTTATCTTTCTTTTTCATGGATCCTTGCCCATTAAAAATATAATTGTTTTCCCTCAATTCCTAATTCCCCCTTCGGAGGGTTTCAGCCTTCATAAAAGGTTACATACCGGGGCAGTCGTGAAATGTACACTGTTGCAAGCACTACCCACTTAGTACAGGCTGTCCCCATTCTCCTTACAAAATCCGCGGTATTTTCCGCTTCTTTATAATAATAAGGGACCCCGGCTTTGGTGCGTTATTTGTGTTTAAAATACAAAATTAGCCGTTATTCATTTATTTATAACCAAACGAATTTGCCATGACACCGAGATTATTATCATCATCGACCCTCACAGGGACCAATGTAAAAAACCTGCAGGGAGAAAATGTCGGAGAAATAAAAGATCTGATGATTGATTGGCGACACGGGAACGTGGCCTATGCGGTCCTGTCCTTTGGAGGGTTCCTGGGATTGGGAGAAAAACTCTTTGCTGTTCCCCTGGAATCCTTTGATTTCAACCATCATCATGGAGTGGAAGCCCATGTAGTATTGGATGTGGATAAGGAGCGGCTGAAAAATGCTCCTGGCTTTGACGCTGACCACTGGCCGGACCATCCGGACAACACTTTCCTGGATTCCGTGTACAGTCATTATGGCTACGGCGCCTATCCAAAAGATTTCTAAACCAACGTTAATTTAAATGTAAAGCCCCGCGATTGGGGCTTTTTTTTATTTTTTCAAAATCAATGTCTTTTGGATAAGCATCCAGCACTACGGATTTTAGGGCCAAAAAAACAGCCACGAATATATTCCTGACCACTTTTTGTCGGTTAATGATATAAAACGTTGGACCTTTCGGAGTGTCGCCTTGCATTGACTTCCACTAGCTTCGCGGGCAGGAAGGGCAACGTAATGCACTAAATCTCTCAAATCAGTTAATTATAGTATATTGACGGGGTTTAAAAACCAAGCAAATTTAAATCAGATTATCCGACATGGCATTTTTTCAGAATTCTGTCCTCAACAGGTACATTGAAACACAAAATGAGGAAATTATCCAAGCAGCTTATGAACAATATACCTGCTATTTCCACGATCCGGCCATCCAGCAGAATATCCGAAACTCTAAGGAGGAGCAGTTCCAGGAGGGATTCCTCAGAGAGCTCTTTGTCCATATCCTGGGCTACACGCTCAACCCGATCCCCAATTATAACCTGACCACGGAGCTGAAAAACGAAAAAGGCGCCCAAAAAGCCGATGGGGCTATTCTCAAAGACGGCAAGGCGCTTGCGGTTATCGAGCTGAAAGGCACGGACACCACCGATCTGGACAAGATCAACGCCCAGGCCTTCAACTATAAGAACAACCATAGCAACTGCGTCTATGTGATCACTTCCAATTTTGAAAAGCTGCGGTTTTTCATCCACAACTCGGTCGCCCATCTGGAATTCTCGCTTTTTCATCTGACCAAAGACCGGTTCCGCCTGCTTTGGCTCTGCCTTCATGCTGATAATCTGCTCAAGGGCCTTCCGCTCAAGATCAAAGAGGAAAGCCTCCTGGTCGATGAGAAGATCACCCATCAGCTTTATAAGGATTACGCTTCCTTTAGGACGGATCTATGGCACAATATGGTC
>DATGOS010000286.1:0-3080 GCA_035305725.1 Cyclobacteriaceae bacterium | reverse complement strand
ACCACCGGAGCAGAGGACAGGTACTTGCTGTGCATGATCGGCAGCTATGACCATGCAAGCAAAAAGGTCAGCAAGCCTACGGTTGTATTTGACAAGCAGGGCGTGGATGATCCGCATGATAACCCCAGTTTGGCCATAGATAAACAAGGGTATATTTGGGTCTTTGTCAGTGGCAGGGGCAAGAGCCGCCCCGGATTTAAATATAGAAGCACAAGCCCTTATACCATTGATTCCTTCGAGCAAATCACAGAAGAGGAAATGACCTATCCCCAGCCCAAATACATTCCTGGAAAAGGTTTTCTCCACTTGTTTACCAAGTATACCGGGGTACGGGAACTGTATTTTGAAACCAGTCCTGACGGGGTGAGCTGGACAGAAGACCAAAAGTTGGTGGGCATGAAAAGGGCAGAAGATAAAAATGGCGGACACTACCAGATCAGTGGGCAGCATGGCGACAAGGTCGTGTTCTTCTTTAACTGGCATCCCAACGGCAATGTCGATCTGCGAACAAACATTTACTACCTCCAAACATCCGACTTCGGCCAAACCTGGACTACCGTGGAAGGAGAGGAAATTCCTATTCCCGTGGATGATATCCGTACACCTGCTTTGGTAAAGGAATTCTATAGTCAGGGAAAGAATGTGTATATCAAGGATGTAAATTTTGATGAGCAAGGCAATCCCATAGCTTTGTATCTGGCCGGGCCAGGGCATCAGCCCGGACCGGTGAGCGAGCCGAGAGAGTGGTTTGTTGTTTATTATAACGGTTCAGAATGGGAACATCATAAAATCACCGAGTCGGATCAAAACTATGATACAGGAAGCCTTTTTGTCCAGGGCGATGAGTGGACGGTGATAGGCCCTTCCACAGACAGCCCGCAGCAGTGGGGAGCCGGAGGTGAGGTGGTCATGTGGAAAAGCCTGGACAAAGGAAAAACCTGGAATATGACCAGGCAGCTTACCAAGAATAGTGAACGTAACCACAATTATGTGAGAAAAGTGGTGGATGGAAAAGACCCGTTTTTCTACTTCTGGGCTGACGGCAACCCGGATAAGCTGAGTCCATCCCAGCTCTACTTTGGCGATAGCAAAGGCAGGGTCTGGAGGCTGCCTTATGAAATGGATAAAGACGAAATGAAACCAAAAAGGGTGAAATAGCCGTCCTTTTATTATATTTCGTGTATGGAACAGCAGCCTAGCCCCACAGCTGGGCTGTTTTAACTTAATTTTGCTTTTATATCGCTATGAACAAACCCAAAGTATTTTTGACCCGAGAACTTCCCTCGGCCGTAATGGCGCGACTGGAAGAGGTGGCCGAATTAACCTTCAACCCCGAGGACAGGGTACTCTCTAAAGAGGAAATCATCGCAAGAGTGAAAGGTAAAGACGCCTTATTGTGTTTACTGACCGATTCCATTGATAAAGAGGTGCTTTCTGCTAATCCGGGCTTGAAAATAGTGGCCAATTATGCTGTCGGTTACAATAACATTGATGTGCAGGCTGCCGCCGAAATGGGCATACCCGTCAGCAATACACCGGGAGTACTCACTGAGACCTCTGCTGATCTCGCTTTTGCCCTGATTATGGCGGTGTCGCGCCGCGTAGTGGAAGCCGATGTCTATTTGCGGACCGGACAGTGGGGTGGATGGGGACCTTTGCAATTTTTGGGTCCGGATGTCCATGGCGCCACCCTTGGCATTGTAGGCTTAGGAAGAATCGGAAAGGCGGTGGCGCAAAGAGCGAAAGGTTTTGGCATGAAGGTGATTTACTGGAATCGGACACGATTGTCCCGGGAGGAAGAGGAAAAGGAGGGCTGGACATATCTTCCGTTGGAAGAACTATTGAAGACTGCGGATTTTGTCTCTTTACATGTTGCTTATTCCTCCGATACCCACCACCTCATCGGTCCGGAAGAACTGAGACTGATGAAACCGGAGGCGGTGTTGATCAATACCGCCCGTGGTGCCGTAGTAAATGAAAAAGCTTTAGTGGAGGCGCTGAAAGAAGGTCAAATCTGGGGCGCGGGTTTGGACGTCTTCGAGCATGAGCCTGCAGTAGAAAGGGAGTTGCTCACGATGAAGAACGTGGTTTTGTTGCCTCACCTGGGCAGTGCGTCAGTGGCAACCCGCACGAAGATGGGGATGATGACCATAGAAAATATACTTGCGGCCTGGAAAGGAGACCCTATTCCCAACCTGGTTAGACCCTAGTATTTATTCAGACGTTACTCCGTATCGCGGTTTAGGATTCAGGCCCTAATGTAGGAACGGCGAAACTAAGTTTTTCTCCCCCCAATGATTTATCACTGATCAACCGAAAAAAAATAACATGATGAGTAATTCGCGGTGTTTTATCTGTCGTCTGGTTGTGCTTTCCCAGCTCTGCTTTTTTGTACATACCCTGCTTTTCGCCCAAGGCCAAGCGGATGGCTTCAAGTGGATTGATGTTAAGGAACTCCATGTGCAAGGTCGTGGCTGGCCTACGGACGCCGATTTTTTTCGCAGACTGCCTGCTAAGGCGGAGGGGAGAGTTACACCCTCCGTGTGGCGTTTAAGCCAGCATACTTCGGGCATGTATGTTCGTTTTACGACCGACGCGCCCTCTTTAAAGGTTAAATGGTCATTGACCGGTGAAAATCTTGCTATGCCGCATTTTGCAGCCACGGGAGTTAGTGGGGTTGATTTGTACGTAAAGACTGAAGGGGGCGATTGGCACTGGCTCGCCGTAGGACAACCGACGAAGTTCCCTGAGAATGAAAGCACATTTTTTGACGAAGTGGAGGCAAAGGAACGGGAATACATGTTGTATTTGCCTTTGTACAATGGGATTACCAGCTTACTGTTAGGGGTTCCGGAAGATGCTCACCTAGCTCCCTCGCCTGTGGAGGAGCAAAAGCCCATTGTTTTCTATGGAACCTCCATTACCCAGGGAGGCTGTGCTTCCAGAGCGGGAATGTCCACCACGGCCATATTGGGGAGGAACCTGCGAAGGGAAATCATTAATTTGGGGTTTTCAGGGAGTGGAAAAATGGAGCCTGAAATGGCCTACCTTTTAGCGGAGCTGGATCCCGAGCTGTTTTT
>DATGOS010000285.1:0-2420 GCA_035305725.1 Cyclobacteriaceae bacterium | reverse complement strand
TGGTTTTGCGAGTGCCGCAGGTTGGCGGACATGCTGAAGGGGGTACCGACAAACGTCTTGCTATAGGACACGTTGGAAGAAAAATCGGATGAGGTGTTTTGGGTAAAATTGTTCTGGAGCAGGACATTGTCATTATAGGACTTGGTCCCGAAGTTTGCGGATGCGGAAAACCTCGAGTTTCCCCGGCTTTCGGGCGAATGGTTCCACCTTAGCCAAAAAGCATCATACTCAATGGGCACCTCGGCCGTTTCCGGGCTGCTGAACCGTTGGAAGTCAATGTTAAATCCCCCTCGAAAGCGGTATCTTTTGTTGTACACGGCGGCAGTTTTGACTCCGTACCCTCCTTTGGAAAAAACCTCCCCGGTCACTTTGGCGTGGATATAATCGTTTAAGGCAAAATAGTACCCGAAGTCGCGCAGGAAAAAACCCCTGGCCTGTTCCTCGCCATAAGAAGGAAAGATAATTCCGCTGTTTTGTTCCTCAGGCTGGTCGGGAATAATTCCAAAGGGCAGGCCGAGCGGTGTGGGAATGTTGTTGAAATAAAAGTTAAAGGGTCCGGAGATTACCTTCTCCCCGCGGATGGATTTTATTTTATTGGAAGAAATATGCCAGTGCGGTTCCACCAGGTCGCAGGTCGTATAGAAACCATCGCTAAGGTATATGCTGCCATCCTCGCCTTTTTTTACCGTCTGCCCCCGCAGCAAGCCTTCGTCCTGCTGGGTGACCACATCGGTGATGATGGCCTTGCCCGTTTCGAAATTGTACCGCATTTCATTGCGGATTTCATAGGTACTGTTTCCTTCCTTAAAAACGGGATTTCCCTGCTTCACCCCCGTGGTGTCGGCCAGGCCAGAAGCATAAATCAGGCTGTTGTCCCAGTCAATTTCGATATAGTCGGCGTCCAGCCGGATATTACCATATTCAAACCAGGCATCGTTATAGAGAAAAACTTTGTTGATCCGGAAGTCAGAGACAATGCTGTCCTCGGCAAAATAGGAGATGACGGCTTCGATATCGCTGTCGGGCACCGCTTTTGTGGTGTCGGCGGCGGGAAGTGTGTCCAGCACCGACAGGCTGTCAGGAAGGGAAGGAAGCTCAACAGGCAATGTCCTGGGGCTGACCAGGGTGTCCGGAACGGCAATTTCAATTTCAGAGGCCGGGTTCCTTTTTTGTTGTGGATAAACATGCCCTTTGAAACCAATCAGTAAGATGAACGTAAGGTAAACGAGCTTAATTATCCGCACCGATTATTTCAATTTTCTTTAAAAATTTATAATTTTCGTCCAAAGTTAATGTTATTCATTCGTATGAAACGAACCAATGCCAAAAATATTCTAGTATTAACCCTCCTTACATTTTCTTTGCTGATCACTTCCTTTATCCCTGCCGGGCCGGCACCCCGGGAGTTCAAATTGCGTAGAATCGTCATCGACGCCGGGCATGGGGGAAAAGACCCCGGCACTATCGGAAAGACCTCCAGGGAAAAGGATATCGTACTCGCCCTGGCCCTGCAAGTGGGTAAGTATATTGAGGAAAATCTGCCGGATGTGGAAGTGATCTATACCCGCACCTCCGATGTTTTTGTTGAACTGAAGGAAAGGGCAAATATTGCCAACCGCAACCGAGCCGATTTATTCGTATCCATCCACTGCAACGCTACCAGAAGCCCTTCGGTCCACGGTACGGAAACCTATGTGATGGGTTCCAAAAACTTTTCGGCCAACTTTGATATTGTAAAAAGGGAAAATGCGGTAATACTCCTGGAGGACAACTATGAGGAAAATTATGAAGGCTTTGATCCCCAGTCTCCCGAATCCTATATGGTGTTTAACCTGATGCAAAAAGCCTACTTTGCCAACAGCCTTTCCCTGGCCCAAAAGATCGAGACTGATTTTGTAAACCGCGTCAACCGATCCAGCAGAGGGGTGAAGCAGGCCCCGTTTTATGTGCTTTGGACCACCAGCATGCCCAGTGTATTGATTGAAACCGGCTTTCTGTCCAATTCAAACGAAGAACGGTTCCTGAACAGCAAGGAAGGACAGGCTTATATTGCTTCCGGAATATACCGGTCCATCAAAAACTACAAAGAGGAAATTGAATCACTTTGAACCAAATCAACACTGCCTCCTGTTTTTTGAGTTAAAGTATTCAATAGTTTTTACGGCTTATGGATGAATTGAGTGAGAACGAACTGCACGCCTTGGTTTCCCTGCTGGATGATACGGACCAGGAGGTGAAGTCACATGTGAAGGACAGGATAATTTCCCTGGGAAACGCTGTGATTCCTTTCCTGGAGGATAAGTGGGAAAACAGTTTCAATCCCACCATACAAAAAGAAATTGAGGAACTGGTCCATGAACTGCAGTTTTCCCTGCTGAAGGAAAGACTGGTGCGGTGGCGCGATTCCGAAGAGCAGGATT
>DATGOS010000284.1:0-5972 GCA_035305725.1 Cyclobacteriaceae bacterium | reverse complement strand
GCCAGGCCAACTGGCTTTCACCCAACATGGTTTTTCGGTCCGGATCGTTGTTGGGATCCCGGTGGTACCGGTCATCCAGCATAAAGAGCTCAGCGTCTTCCACCCTGAAGGAATAAAATATCCCCGGTGTGTCTTCCGTGCCCGCACCGGGGTTTGGCCAATATTTCTTAAACATTTCCAGGGTCAAATCCCGCCATTTAAAGGTTCGGTCAGAATTATTGGGTCCGAAGTCATGATCATCCCATATGGCATAAGTGGGGGTGGTTGCCAATACGGTCCTCAGTCCAGGCACGTCCCTGAGGTACCGGTGATACCGTGACATGGTAAAACGAATGGTGCTTTCGGGGGCTTCATAGGCACTTGTCCGCATGGGCATATAGTTGTTGTCTCCGATGAGCATCAGCAAATCGGGACGGTAATTGGCTACCTGTGTCCAGATGGGTTGTAAGGGCACATTGATAGGATTCATACAGGAGGCGATGGCCACGGAAAAACTGGAAGTGGATGCCTTGTCAGGCAGTAGACGGAACGACTGTACCGTCTGCGGCCGCACGGCTTGGCCGTCAATCTCCAGTTCATAGTGCACAATGGCCCTGGCCGGAAGACCTTCCAGTTTTATAACTCCCGTATGTGGTGCATCAGGGCTCGTGGTGATCTGGACGGCATCCATAAAAATAGGATCGGGACCGGACTCCACCCAATAATGCACTTTTACCGAAGCGGATTTGTCGGTTTCTACCCATAAAGTCGCAAACGTGTCGGTAGTATGGCTGATCATGGGACCGCTCAAAAGCTGGGCAGGGATTGGATTGGTGCTTTTTTGTCCCAACACATTGGCAGACAGTAGAATTCCTAATGCGAGGCTGGTGAGAAACTTCATGTGACAAAGGATGATGTGTGATTTAAAGTAGATAAGCCAGGACTAACCAAAGTACTGCAATAAGCTTTGAGAAAGTTAAAAATATTTCTGAACAAATGCTTACAGAAACCGGCCCAATGTAGCCTGAAAAATTCTACTGTGACAATAAAAACTGCCACTAAGATACGAAAGGGCCGTATCTTAGTGGGAGTAGCTATTGGATCGCCTGAAGTGCCTGATCATAATCAGGCTCCTGTCCTATTTCAGGAACCTGCTCGGTATAGACCACCCTGCCTTCGGGATCAATGACAATTACGGCACGACTCAACAGACCCTTTAAAGGGCCATCTGTCATTTGTACCCCATATTCGTGGCCAAAGTTTGTCCTAAAATCAGAGAGCATCTCCACATTTTGGATGCCCTCAGCACCACAGAATTGCGCCTGTGCAAAAGGAAGGTCCTTGGAAATACAAAGTATTACGGTATTGTCCAGCTTGCTCGCCTCTTCATTGAATCTCCTTACGGATTTGGCACAAACTCCGGTGTTGATGCTGGGGAAAATATTTAGGATCACAGTTTTGCCTTTATAGTCCGAGAGGCTTTTGTCAGATAGGTCAGTTCCTACCAAGGTGAAATCCTGGGCGGTCTCTCCAACCGAAGGCAAGCTGCCTGATGTATTTACCGGATTGTCTTTAAATGTAATTGCGCTCATAATATAATTGTTAATTTGATGGATTGACATGTTTTAGTGAAAGACCCAACTCGGAAGTGCCGAAAAAGAGGAGGTAGCCTCACCTAAGGTTATGTATCAAATGTTATACCGAACTCCCTTTTGCGCAGGCCCGGTATGATCTTCTTCCCGCCATCCTCCGGGGGGTTCTTGTGACTGAGGTTGACGCTCGTTACCAGGAGGAATGTTTTGAATATCTCCTTACGGGTTAGTACTCAAACCTCAACTGCAAACCCGTTCCAACCTCTGGCTTGTCAAAATTTGAAATGCCAAGGCCGATCAGCCTTATGGGCATTTTCAGGGATTCCTGATCCAGGAGTTCTATTGTCAGCCGGTTTATTTCAGAATCTGAAAGGAATCCGGGAAGGCTTTTGCTCCTGGTCTGTAGCGTAAAATCGCTGAACTTAAGTTTCAGCGTCAGCGTCCTTCCTTTCAGGCCATAGCGGTGTATTCTTCTGAGAAGTTCTGCCCGCAGGCTTTGCAGGGCGGGGGAAATTTCCTCCGGCGTGAACAGGTCGGTTTCGAAGGTGGTTTCCACACTAAGCGATTTTCTGTCCCTGTTTGGCCGGACCTCACTTTGATGAATTCCCCTGACGATGTTGAAATAATGGGCGCCTGACTTGCCGAACCTTTGTACAAGAAAGTTTAAAGAAAATTGTTTTAAATCCCAGCCGTTGTGAATGCCCAGCCGTTTCATTTTTTCGGCAGTAACCCGGCCGATACCATAAAATCGCTCAATAGGAAGTTTTTCAAGAAAGGCGGTGGCCTGTTCAGGGGTTATCACGGCCTGCCCGTTGGGCTTGTTGATGTCCGAGGCGATCTTAGCCAGGAATTTATTGTAAGATATCCCCGCAGAGGCATTTAGTCCTGTTTTTTCTTTGATTTTTTGCCTTATTTCCAGAGCAATCAAAGTAGCCGAGGGATTGCCTGTTTTATTTTCGGTCACATCCAAAAAGGCCTCATCCAGAGAAAGTGGTTCGACCAGGTCGGTATAGGCGTAAAATATTTCCCGGATCTGAAGGGATATTTCTTTGTACCGTTCAAATCGGGGCCTTACGAAAATCAAATCCGGACACTTTCGCAAGGCCAGTTTGGAAGCCATTGCGGACTTTACCCCATATTTTCTGGCCTCATAACTGGCGGCGGCCACCACGCCACGCTCCTGGTTGCCACCCACGGCCACCGGCTTTCCTTTCAGACCCGGATTGTCCATTTGTTCTACCGAGGCATAAAACGCATCCATATCCACATGGATAATTTTTCGGTAGCGCGGCAAATTTTCAGATGGGTTTGACATAAGCCCGGGATCGCTGCCGTCCATTTTGAAGTAATTGGAACATCAGCATTTTTTTACCACAAAGTGAGAAGTCCCGCACAAAGTTCAATTTTTCTTCATGCCTCAATCGTTCAACACACTTTTGTTAAACGCTATGGTAGTGAGAATAAAAACGCCGGGACGCTTCAAAGTATGGGACCCGGTAGTAAAACCATCGGCGGTAGGGCCTGTCCCACCACAACCCGGCACCTCGGGTTTGACTACCTGGGCAAATATACAGCTAAATCCATGGAAGTTCATTTTGCAGCAACGCGGATGACGCGAAACGTGCAGCGCGTGGCGGGCCAAACCGGGCTAAACCATAACCCACTCGAAGAAGTCCCTCTCAGTGCCTAATACTAAAATCCGAGTTTTAATCCAAATCACTGAAGAATTCCTCCAGATCCAGTGTGAAACCGGGGATGACCGCTGAACCGATATGATCCCCAGCGGTAAACAGCTTCGAGGGGGCAAAGCCGTCAACTTTTAGGCTGTAAATCAACAGGGTCCGCTCGATGGGATGAATGATCCAATATTCTTTTACCCCGGATTCCTGGTAAACTTCATACTTGTTTTGGAGTTCTTTTTTGTTGTTGCCCCGGGACAGTATTTCCACGACAAGGTCCGGTGCGCCTATACAGCCGGCTTCGTCGAGTTTGCTTTTGTCACAAATCACGCAGAGGTCGGGTTGTACTACGGTATTAACTTCCTCGTTTTTTGTACTGGTTGTGGGAAGGCGTACATCAAATGGAGCCACATAGACCTCACATGGTTTTCCGTCCAGGAAATTTAACAAGGCTGAACCCAATTTCAGCGCTGCCTTTTGATGGACACGGCCCGGCGGGGCTGGTATCTTAAAGAGCCTGCCCTTGATGATTTCCATCATCTCATCTGTTTTCCAGGTCAGGTAGTCTGCATAGGAATATTTACCCTCGTAGCTGGTACTGGGCTCGTTTAGGGATGCTTTTTCATCTTCGGATTTCATGTAATACGGGTGTCAGTCCCGGGCTTAATGTACCTGTAAGTTAAGAAATTTCCTATCGATTGCCAGCACTAAACCTTCGAAAACCTGTCACAATAACAAATAATCGATACCCGATATCCAATACCAAAACCAAATAACTTATTAACCTAATACCCAATCCCCAATAGACAACACCCTCCCACTACTTTAAAAACTGCTCCACATTACCCGCCGTCACCAACTGAAACGGGATCAGTACGTTTGTGTCCGCCACCGAGTCTTTATGCTGTATAAAATCCAATGCCATCCGAACGGCCTGTTTTCCCTGCGCTTCCGCATCCTGAAAAACCGTGGCATCCAACCGGCCCTCCTTTACGGCCCGAAGGGCATCCCCGATGGCATCAATGCTGACGACCAGCACCTTCTCTTTTAGCCCCGCCTGTTCAAGGGCCTGCAGAGCGCCCATACCCATTTCATCGTTTTGTGCAAATACCGCATCAATGCGATCCCCATAAGACTGTACCCAGTTTTCCATCAGGCTCATGGCTTTGGCCCTGTCCCATTCCGCGGTTTGCTCAGCAAGCAGGCTGATCCCGGGATATTTTGCCAGTACGGTTTGGGTGGCGGCCGCACGCTTCAACTGTGCCGCCTGGCCCATGTATCCATGCATGACAACAAGGTTACCGGTTCCGCCCAGGGCTTCGGCTAAATATTCCAGTGCGAGCTCCGCGGATTCTTCATCCCGGGAACCCACAAAACCGTCCGGGGTTGCGCTGGTTTCTGAATTCACATTGATGATGGGAATTCCCGCCTCCTGTGCCTTCCGGACCGCCGGAGAACTGGCTTCCATTTCACAGGGGTTGAGGATAATGGCGTCCACTCCCTGGGAAATAAAAGATTCTACTTGCTGTACCTGCCGTATGGCTTCACGCTGGGCATCGTTAACAATTAATCTGATTCCCTGCTCCGCGGCCTCATCCTCCATGGCTTCCTTCACGTTGACAACAAACTCCGACTGCAGGCTGAGCATCGATACGCCGATTGTCTTTTTACCATCGGAGTCTGCGGATTGACCACAGGCGAACATCAGCAGGGCTGAAAGGAAAATATACGTTTTCTTAATCATGGGTTGTGTGTTATTTTTTTCGGTCAATAAGGACCGCAGCAATGATGATGACCCCTTTGACGATTTGCTGATAATAAGAAGAAACATTCAATAAATCCAGGCCGTTGTTGATTACCCCGATCAGCAAGACGCCCAATACAGTGCCCCCGATGCTTCCGATGCCACCCGACAGGCTGGTTCCTCCGATGACCACCGCCGCAATGGCATCCAGTTCGTAGGCTACACCTGCGTTAGGCTGACCGGTGTTGATCCGGGACGCCAGCACGATTCCCGCCAGGCCCGCAAAGCCACTGCAGATCATATAAGCAAACAGTTTCACCCGTTTTACCCGTAATCCCGCAGCATAGGCCGCGTGCTCGTTTCCTCCAACCGCATACATATATCGGCCGGTTCTTGTTTGGTTAAGGATGAAGGAGGAGACCGCTACAACGGCAACAAAAAGGAGGATGGGAATCGGAATCCGCAAAAAGCTGCCGCCTCCAATGGTGTTGAAGGCGTCGGAAAGGTTGGTGACCGGCCTTCCCCCGCTGACCACCAGAGCCAAGCCCCTTGCGATGGTCATCATTCCCAGGGTGACGATAAACGGGGCTACTTTGCCCCAGGTGACTACCAGGCCATTCAGCGCGCCTACGATTACCCCCACACTGATGCCGATGGCCAGGGGGACGATCAGCGGGTATTCGCCCGGATGGGCAAACAGCGCAGCCATCACCCCCGTCAGTGCGACTACGGAACCCAAAGACAAGTCAATCCCTCCGGTAATAATCACAAAGGTCACTCCCACGGCCAATATGCCGTTGATGGAAACTTGCCGCAACACGATGGTGAGGTTTTGCAGGGTAAAGAAATGGGGACTGACCAGCGACAACAACAGGCAGATAAGAAAAAATGCAGCCAGCATCCCGAACTTGCGCAGATGGTCATTCCTGCCCAGGCTTGTTTTTCGGAATGGGTTAAAAATCTGTGAGTTCAAAAGGT
>DATGOS010000283.1:0-2706 GCA_035305725.1 Cyclobacteriaceae bacterium | reverse complement strand
TCCTCGGCCAGTGCCTCCGCAAAGGAGCCAAACCAAAGGCCAAAGGAAGAAGGCATGGCCAGTTGGGTGTGGGTATATCCCGGCATAAGGTCTTTTTTGTGCCGGTCAGCCATTTCCGTCAATAGGTCAAACAGGCTTTTTACCTCCTCCAGGATAAACTCGATTTCCGCACGGTAATAGAGCTTTAAGTCAACCAATACCTGGTCATTTCGGGACCGGCCGCTGTGGAGCTTTTTCCCTACATCACCATACCGCTGGGTCAGCAAAAATTCTACCTGGCTGTGGACATCCTCTACGCCAGGAGCAATTGAAAATTTGTTTTGTTCAATTTCCTCATAAATTTCTACCAGTCCCTTTTTTAGTACGTCGAGTTCTTCAGCGGCCAACAGGTCAATGGACTGCAACATGGTCGCATGTGCCAGGGAGCCCACCACGTCATAGGGCGCCAAAAGTATATCAAATTCCGGATCGCGGCCAATGGTGAATTCTTCAACTTCAATTTTGCTGTCTGTGTTTTTTTGCCAGAGTTTCATGGAGATGTTTTCAGGAATTAAAATAAGTGTCGAGTAACCGAATATACAGGGCTATTCCCTCACTGATTTCTTTTAAATAAATATATTCATCGGCTGTATGGGACCGGGCGGAATCTCCAGGACCGATTTTTACCGAAGGATAAGTAATTAAAGCCTGGTCGGAGAGGGTAGGGCTGCCGAACAATCCCAGACCCATTTTTTTCGCTACTTTGATGATCTTGTGGTCCGGGTCTATTCGGGAGGAATTCAACCGCATGGAACGGGGTTGAAGCTCCGCTTTGAGGTTTTCTTTCAGTTCATCCAACGCTTCCTGTAGGCTGTAGGCGTCAGTCACCCGAACATCCAGCGTAAAATTGCATAAATCCGGGACAACGTTATGTTGGCTGCCAGCCTGTATGATGGTGGCGGTAACTTTGTTTTCTCCCAAATACGACGACTTCTTCCGGAAACGGAAACTTTTTACGGTCTGCAGATCGTCAAGCGCTTTGTAAATGGCATTCTCTCCTTCCTCACGGGCGGCGTGTCCTGCCTTTCCCCTTACCGTCGCATCGATGACCAACAGGCCTTTTTCAGCCACTGCCAACTGTAAAAGCGTGGGCTCCCCCACAATGGCAAGGTGTATCTCAGGCAATTCGGGAAGGATGGCAGCAATTCCGTCTTTTCCGCTAATTTCCTCCTCAGCGGTGGCCGCAAGGATCAGATTATAAGGAATTTCTTTGTCGTAAAAATAAGAAAAAGTAGCCATAAGACTTACCAGGCAACCTCCTGCGTCATTGCTTCCCAGCCCGAAAAGCTTCCCGTCTTCAACCAATGGATGAAAAGGATCTTTGGAATACCCGGGATTGGGCCGTACCGTATCATGATGGGAATTGAGAAGAATGCTGGGCAGGTCTGGGTTAAAATACCTGTTAAAGGCCCACAGATTATTATTCTTTTGTTGATAGGGTATGTTTTTGGAATCAAAGTACTTGCCGAGCAACCTGGCGGTATTTTCCTCCTGCCTGCTTATCGAAGGCGTGGCGATCAGGTTTTTTAGCAGGGCAACCGCATCTTCTTCCAACCGGGTGTCTGGGGGAAAATTCAATTTTTCAATATTGGGTTTGGGATTAAATCAATAGAGGTCATACCTGCGCTTTTCGATATTGGTACCGGCATTTTTTCCTTTTTCCGCCAGCAGAAGGTTTTGTGGCAGGCCCAACCAGACGAGGTTTACCCCCTCATTCAGGGCTTTGAAAGCACTGTCAAGTTTGGGGATCATTCCGGAGTGAATTACGTTTTCTTTCTTTAGTTCCTCAAATATTTCCTCGTTAATTAAGGGAATCAGGGAAGAATCATTTTTCTCGTCGATTAAAACGCCCGGTTTGTCAAAGCAAAAATAGAGGTTCACGCTGTGTTCCCTTGCCAGTGAGGTGGCGATGCAGGAAGCAATGGTGTCGGCATTTGTGTTGAGGAGCTGCCCGTTTTTATCATGGGTGATGGCACAGATAACGGGAATAAGCTGTGCGGAAAGGACCACCTCCAAAAATTGGGTGTTGATTTCCTGTACGTCCCCCACATACCCGTAATCTATCTCACCCGCGGGTCTCCTTTGGGACCTGATAAGATTGGCGTCCGCCCCCGTCAAGCCCAGGGCGTTTTGGTTTAGTCCCTGAAGTTTTGCAACAAGTTTCTTGTTGATCAATCCCGCGTAAACCATGGTAACTACATCCAGTGTGTCCAGGTCCGTAATCCTCCTTCCGTCCTTCATTTGGGGCATGACACCAAGGCTTTCCCCAAACCGGGAGGCCATTACGCCTCCTCCATGAATCAATATCTTTTTGCCCGGAAATTTGGAGAAGTTTTTTAGAAAGCTTTCCAGTTCCCGTGCATCATCGATCACGTTTCCTCCTATTTTGATTATACTGATGGTCATACTTGCTGCAAATGTCCAGTGGTTAAATCATTTCATCCAGTACGGCCTGGGCGGCATAGATCCTGTTGGCAGCCTGTTGATTTACCAGGCTTCGCGGACTGTCCAGGATGTCATCCGAAAGCTCGAGGTTTCTCCTGACCGGCAGGCAGTGCATTACCTTGGCCGAAGGGCTATCCTTCAGGGCGTTTTCATCCAGGAGCCATGACCGGTCCACATGGATGATCTTTCCGTAATCATTAAACGCACTCCAGTTTTTTACGT
>DATGOS010000282.1:0-6451 GCA_035305725.1 Cyclobacteriaceae bacterium | reverse complement strand
CGTGGTGGCTGGTGCCCAGGTCATGCAGTTCAATGTTGTGCTTCCTGCAGTTTTCACGCAGCTTTTCCACTTGCATTCTGGAAAGCTGGTCCTTGATGGTTTTTTCCTGATCAATCGTAGGCACGTTGTGGTCCGGTGTGGCAACGGTTCTTTCAGGATACAACACGGGAACGCCTCTTTTTTCAAGATTCAGAAAGGCGACAGGACTGGTAACTTCATGAATAAAATGCTTATCAATGAAAAAAACGTCAGGGCCTTCCGGGACGGACTTCACTACGTGTGCATCCCAGATTTTATCGAATAGGGTTTTCTTTTCCATTAATTTAATTGTCCGCTTTTACTTTTACTGGTATTTTATTTAAGGCATCCACAAACGCCTGTGCAGAGGCCATTACAATGTCAGTGTCAGAGGCAAAACCGTGATAAGGTTTTCCGTCATGCATCAAACGCATATGGGTTTTACAGGTATCATCACTGCCTTTGGTCATGGACTGAATAAGAAATTCGTCCAGATACACCTGCTGGTCAACCACTTGTTTGATCGATTTTATAACTGCATCAACGGGTCCATTGCCTTCAGAAGTTCCCGTAAGGAGGCTTTTTCCTATCCTCAAAGTCACCTCTCCCGTGATGGTTTCGCCACGGCGATAGTTTACCTTTTCCAGCGCAATCACGCTGTTATCCTCGGTAAACTCGCCAATGAGCGTCAGCAGGTCTTTTTTTCCTATGTCTCTTTTCGCATCGGCCAAAACCAAAAATTCCTCATAGATCTTGTCCAGCTTTTCTGTTTCAAAACTGTGACCCAGGAGCTCCAGGTGATGCTTCAAGGCCGCCCTGCCGCTTCTTGCGGTCAGCACGATGGTAGAAGCTTCCACCCCCACATCTTTGGGATCTATGATTTCGTAGTTTTCACGGTGCTTTAGCACCCCATCCTGATGTATCCCGGACGAATGGGCAAAGGCATTTCGGCCGACGATGGCTTTGTTGGGCTGGATGGGCATATTCATCAGCTTGGATACCAACCTGCTCGTCTCGTATATCCTTTTCGTGTTTACACCGGTATATACCGGAATGTCCTTATGGCTTTTAATGGCCATCACTACCTCTTCCAGGGAAGTGTTTCCTGCCCTCTCCCCGATGCCGTTGACGGTGACCTCCACCTGCCGGGCTCCGTTTTGAACCCCCGCGATGGTGTTGGCCGTGGCCATACCCAGGTCATTGTGACAATGGGTGGCAATGGTAGCCTCGTCAATATTCGGCACATTTTCCTTTATGTATTGTACCAGGGCACCATATTGCTGGGGCAGGCAGTACCCAGTGGTATCCGGAATGTTGATGACGGTGGCACCTGCCCGGATCACTGCTTCCACTACCCTAGCCAGATAATCCTTTTCGGCCCGGCCAGCGTCCTCCGCATAAAACTCAACGTCTTCGACAAACCCCCTGGCATACTTCACGGCCTTTACCGCACGCTCCAAGATAAGATCGGGAGTGGATCTCAACTTATGCTGTATATGATAAGTTGAAACCCCAATCCCGGTATGTATTCTTTTTCTTTTTGCAAATTTTAGGGAATCAGCAGCTACTTCAATATCCTTTTCTACGGCTCTGGAAAGGGCACAGATGATGGGTTCCGATACCGACTTGGAAATTTCCCTAACGGAATTGAAATCACCGGGGCTGGATATAGGAAATCCTGCTTCAATGATGTCTACTCCGAGTTCCTCCAAAGCTTTGGCCACTACTATCTTTTCCCGGGTGTTTAACTGGCATCCCGGGACCTGTTCACCATCTCTGAGCGTAGTATCAAATATCCATAGCTTTTCTGACATGCCTATTGTTTATCCTTAGTTGTTTTCAGGCCTCAGCTTGCGGACCACGGCACCTGCCTGCCACATCTCTGACTCCCTCAATTCCTTTAATTCCTCTTCCAATTTTACCCTATAGTCGGATTTGCTGTTGGACTCAATGGATTTGGCGGCCTCTTTGCCACTCTTTACGCTTTCGTACAATTGCTCAAAAACCGGTTTTGTGGCGTCCCTAAAAGGCTTCCACCAGTCCAGCGCACCCCTTTGGGCCGTGGTTGAGCAATTGGCGTACATCCAGTCCATGCCGTTTTCCGCCACCAGGGGCATCAAGCTTTGTGTCAGTTCTTCGACTGTTTCGTTAAAAGCTTCTGAGGGACTGTGTCCGTTTGCCCTTAAGACATCATACTGTGCGGCAAATATCCCCTGAATAGCGCCCATAAGAGTGCCTCTCTCGCCGGTAAGATCCGAAGTCACTTCCTTGTAAAAGTCCGTCTCGAACAAATACCCGGAACCTACGCCAATTCCCAGGGCAACCACCCTGTCCCTGGCTTTTCCAGTCGCGTCCTGGAAGATTGCAAACGAAGAATTCAGCCCTCTACCTTCAACAAACATCCTTCGCAAGGAAGTTCCGGAACCCTTGGGCGCCACCAGGATGACATCCACATTCTCAGGCGGAACAATGCCTGTTTGATCCTTATAGGTAATTCCAAATCCGTGGGAAAAATATAATGCCTTACCCGGAGTGAGGTGTTTCTTTACGGTAGGCCATAGGGCTATTTGTCCCGCATCAGAAAGAAGAAACTGAAGAATGGTTCCTTTTTCGCATGCCTCCTCCAGTTCAAAAAGCGTTTCTCCCGGAACCCAGCCATCCGCTACGGCTTTATCCCAGGTTTTGGAATCTTTCCGTTGACCAACGATCACATTAAACCCGTTGTCTTTAAGGTTAAGCGCCTGACCAGGCCCCTGAACACCATAACCGAGTATGGCTATCACCTCATCTTTTAAAGTTTCCTTGGCTTTTTCAAGAGAAAATTCTTCTCTCGTTACTACATTTTCTTCAACGGAACCGAATTTCAATTTCATAGTCTTAAAGTTTGATACTTGGTTTTTTTATAAATATTTATCTAATGTTTCCATAGGTTTTGCCACGGCCACCCGTCCGGAGCGTACGAATTCCAGGATATTGAATTCTTTTAGGATTTCCAGCAGTTCCTGGGTATCCTCTTTGTGACCCGTCATTTCGATGACCACAAACTCCCTTTCGGCAGAAATGATGCGCGCGTTGTATTGACGGATCACTTTCTCCAGGCCCGGATCCAGGTTACTTACCGGGATCTTGTACAAGGCGAGTTCCTGAAATACAACCTCGTCGTCCAGGTAGTAAAACGCCTTGATCACATCAATGATTTTTTCGATCTGACGGGCCAACTGGATGACCTGCTCTTCGGTCGTGGTGACCTCAATGGTAATCCGGTATATCCCTTCCTCCCTACTCTCCGAAGCCGTAAAACCATCTATATTGATTCCCCTTCTGGTAAAAATCAGCGTGATCCTGCTAAGAATCCCGATAAAGTTTTCTGTGAAAACTGAAATGGTGTATCTTTTCATTTGCTTTGTAATATCATAAATAAACAACTCCCCAGGCTGCTGTCTCCATGGAAACAGCATACTATGCTTTTTGCTTGCCGATAAATAGTCTTTAAAATAAAGTCTCTGTGCTTAAGAAAGGCGGATTTCGTCTACAGCACAGCCGCTCGCAACCATAGGGAATACGTTATCCTCTTTTTCCACCACAACTTCCAAAAAGTACGGGCCATCGTGAACAAACATTTCAGCCACGGCTTCTCCCAAACTTTCACGTCCGGAAATTTTCGCTGTTTTGATGCCATAAGCTTCGGCGATCAACTGGAAGTCCGGGTTATGGAGTTCAGTGAAGGAATACCGCTTGTCATAAAACAACTGCTGCCACTGTCTAACCATTCCCAGGAAGTTGTTGTTCAGGAGAACGATCTTAACCGGTGCTTTGGTTTGCATGATGGTACCCAATTCCTGTACGGTCATCTGAATCCCGCCATCACCCAGTACGCAGATCACCTGTCTGTTGTAATCATGAAGCTGGGCACCCAGCGCCGCGGGAAGCGCAAAACCCATTGTTCCCAGTCCTCCGGAGGTTATCTGGGTACGGGGAACTTTATAGTCGAAATACCTCCAGGCCACCATCTGGTGCTGTCCCACGTCGGTGACCAACACCGCATCGTCTTGCTTGTATTCATTGATAAAGCGGATCACCTCACCCATGGTAAGCCCCACCTTGGTGGGAGAAATATCATTGGCCACCACCACGCTTCTTTCCTCGGCATAAAGCTCCCTGAACCTGTCCATCCATTCGGGATGTGAGTTTTCTTTTACTTCCTCTGTCAACAGTTGAAGACTCTCTTTACAATTCCCCAATACCGCCACCTCACATTTCACGTTCTTGTTGATTTCTGCAGGATCCAGTTCAAGATGGATTACTTTCGCCTGTTTGGCATACCTGCTCAGGTCTCCGGTCACCCGGTCATCGAAACGCATCCCAATACCGATCAACACATCCGCCTGGTTGGTGAGCAAATTGGGCGCATAATTGCCGTGCATCCCCAGTTTACCGGTAAATTGCGGATGGTCCTCCGGAAGCGCGCCGGTGCCCAACAGGGTACTTGCAGCCGGGATCCCTGTTTTTTCCAAAAATTTTGCAAGTTCTGCCTCCGCTTTGCCGATGATTACGCCCTGGCCATAAAGTACCATGGGTGCTTTAGCCTTGTTGATCAGCTCCGCCGCCCTGGATATGGAATCAGGCTCTACTTTAGGATAAGGCTTATAGGACCGAATATTCAAGCAGGGTACATAATTAAACTCCCCAAAAGCATTTTGTGCGTTTTTGGTGATATCCACCAATACCGGGCCGGGGCGCCCTGTCCGTGCGATATGAAAAGCTTTGGCCAATGCCGGTGCAATATCCGCCACATCCCTCACCTGGATATTCCACTTCGTTCCCGGCATGGTAAAACCCACCACATCCGTTTCCTGAAACGCATCCGATCCCAACAACTTGGAATCCACCTGGCCTGTTATGCAAACTAATGGAGTGCTGTCGATCATAGCGTCCGCCAATCCTGTGATCAGGTTGGTAGCTCCCGGACCTGAGGTCACCATACAGACACCTACTTTGCCGGATACCCGGGCATACCCCTGAGCCGCATGGATGGCGCCTTGCTCGTGGCGCGTCAGGATATGCTTTATCTGATCAACGTAATCATAAAGGGCATCATATACAGGCATGATGGCCCCTCCGGGATAGCCAAAGATATAGGATGCATTTTCGGCTACCAGGGTTTTAATTACAATTTCTGCACCCCTCATTCTTGAATCTTTCATAACTATTAGGCATTATCGGTGATACATCCTTCTGATGCTGTAGATACTAACCGCATATACTTTTTCAACGTTCCTTTAAGCGCACTTAAATCTTTGTTTCGCCAATCTTTTTTTCTATTCTCAAGTTCCTTCGCGGAGACGTCACAGTTGATTTCCATAGTATCCGCGTTGATGGTGATGACGTCTCCATCCCTGACCAGTCCTATAGGCCCGCCCGAGTAAGCTTCGGGCGTCACATGCCCGACCACGAACCCGTGCGTGCCCCCAGAAAACCTTCCATCCGTGATAAAGGCCACATCGGAACCCAGCCCGGCGCCAATTATAATGGAGGTAGGCTTAAGCATTTCGGGCATTCCGGGCCCGCCTTTGGGACCTACGTACCGGATCACAATTACATCGCCCTTTTGGACTTGCTTATTTTTCATGGCCTCGTTGGCCTCAGCCTCACTGTCAAACACCCTGGCAGGTCCGGTAAAAGACTTTCCTTCCTTTCCTGAAATCTTGGCCACGGCTCCCCCGGGAGCAAGGTTTCCATGGAGTATGCACAAGTGACCTGTTTCCTTCAAGGGCTGCTCCAGAGGATGGATCACACTGGATTTGGAAGGAACCAACGGAGCTACATCCGCCAGGTTTTCGGCCACTGTTTTCCCTGTTACCGTGAGGCAGTCTCCGTGCAGCAATCCATTGTCCAACAGATAACGCATCAACGCGGGAAGACCTCCCAATACATGCAGATCTTCCATCAGGTACTTTCCGCTGGGCTTGAAATCCCCCAGGACCGGGGTGGCTGCATTGATTCTTTTGAAATCCTCCAGCGTAAACGGGATTCCCGCGGTATTGGCTATGGCCAAAATATGAAGCACGGCATTGGTGCTCCCGCCCAACGCAACGGCTACCCTGACCGCATTTTCCAGGCTTTTACGGTTCACAATGTCCAGGGGTTTTATATCCTCCGCCAGGAGATGTTTAATGATTTCTCCCGCATCCTGACATTCCTTTTTCTTTTCCGCCGATGTGGCCGGATTGGTCGAGCTGTAGGGAAGGGACAGGCCCATCGCCTCTATGGCCGAGGCCATGGTGTTGGCCGTGTACATCCCGCCACAAGCCCCGGCTCCGGGACAGGCATTCTTGATCACGCCATCATAGTCCTCATCGGCAATCTCACAGGCGATTCTTTTTCCATAAGCCTCAAATGCCGACACAATATTTAATTTCTCTCCTTTATATTT
>DATGOS010000281.1:0-3971 GCA_035305725.1 Cyclobacteriaceae bacterium | reverse complement strand
CGTAAAGCCAACCTGGGAAAAGGCCATTCTTATAAAGTCCCGTACCTTGGTGGTCACCCCAGTCGCGATTACAAAATCTTCGGGCACGTCCTGCTGTAGAATCCTCCACATGGCTTCCACATAATCCTTGGCATGACCCCAGTCTCTTTTGGAATCAAGATTTCCCATATAAAGGTCTGACTGCAAGCCAAGAACAATCTTAGCCACGGCCCTGGTGATCTTCCGGGTCACAAATGTTTCGCCCCGCAAGGGGGATTCATGGTTGAACAGAATCCCGTTGCAGGCGTACATACCATACGCCTCTCTATAATTCACCGTAATCCAGTAGCTGTACAATTTGGCGACCGCATAGGGGGACCGGGGATAGAAGGGCGTGGTTTCGGACTGCGGCACGGCCTGGACCAAGCCATACAGTTCCGAGGTGGAAGCCTGATAGATTCTGGTCTTTTTTTCCATGCCCAAAAGCCTGACCGCTTCCAGAATCCGTAAAGTACCAATCCCGTCCGCATTGGCAGTGTATTCCGGCGTGTCGAAACTTACTTTCACATGGCTCATGGCCGCCAGGTTATAGATCTCGTCCGGCTGGGTTTCCTGAATGATCCGCGTCAGGTTCATCGAATCCGTCAAATCACCGTAGTGCAAAAAAAGTTTCTGGTCTTCCACATGCGGGTCCTGATACAGATGGTCTATACGGTCGGTATTAAAAAGTGAGGATCTTCTCTTGATTCCGTGCACAATGTATCCTTTTTCTAGAAGCAATTCTGCCAGGTAGGACCCGTCCTGCCCTGTTATGCCCGTGATTAGTGCTGTTTTCATATCTCGTTTTTTCGAAGCCTTGTTTTAATGATGAATTATGAATTATGAATGATGAATGATGAATGATGACTTCGCTGGAGTCCTTAATTTATAGCGGCCCGGAGCGTTAAATTACCAATTTTCGGGCCGTGTGTCTCATATCTCGTATCTAGAGTCTTATGTCTTACGTCCAACGTCTCCCTTATATCTTTACTTCCTTCACCTGTTCCAGGTTCTCTAAAAACCACTGGTAGGTGGATGCAATACCCTTCTCCAAAGGAATGCTGGCTGTCCAGCCCGCGCTGGCCATTCTGGAGACATCCATTAGCTTTCTGGGCGTACCGTCAGGTTTGCTGCTGTCCCAGATTACTTCGCCTTCATGGCCGACGATCTCCTGAATAAGTTGGGCTAAATCCTTTATAGCCAGGTCCTTTCCCGTGCCAATATTGTAGAGATTTTCAGGCAGCTTCCCTTCCAGGGCATGGACGACCGCTTCTGCCAGATCGTCCACGTGCAGAAACTCACGCATAGGAGTACCTGATCCCCATAATGTGACCGGTGCGTGGCCGTTTTCCTTGGCTTCATGAAATTTGCGGATCATGGCAGGCAAGACATGGGAAGTCTGCAGATCAAAATTGTCAAAAGGTCCATAAAGGTTGGTCGGCATCAGACTGACAAAGTCTTTGTTGAACTGCTTTCTGATTGCCTCACAGGCTTTCACGCCTGAAATCTTGGCCAGAGCATACCATTCATTGGTAGGCTCCAGCGGGCCGGTCAACAGATAATCTTCCTTTAAAGGCTGGGGGGCCAGTTTGGGATAGATGCATGAACTTCCAAGGAAAATGAACTTTTTGCTTCCATATTGGTGCGCAAAGTCAATCAGGTTGTTCTGAATCAACATATTGTCCATCAAAAACTGGTACGGATAATTGTTGTTGGCCAAAATTCCCCCAACCCGGGCCGCGGCATCGATCACCACCTCCGGTGCTTCCTTTTGAAAAAATGCTCTTACGGATTCCTGGTTGCGCAGGTCCAGTTCCTTGCTGGTCTTCCCCAGCAAATGGTGGTATCCCCTGGCTTCCAGATTTCTCCAAATGGCAGCGCCCACCATCCCACGGTGGCCTGCAATATAAATTTTAGCTGATTTTCTCATGTATTGTTAGTCGTTGACGCCCGGTAATGATGAATTATGAGTTATGAGTTATGAATGATGAATGATGAATGTCTCACATCTCAAATCTACTTAAGCAAATCGGGGTTTTCCTTTTCAAGCCTTTCATAGATTTTTTTCACCTCCTGCGCATTGTCCTTGTGAAGTACCAAAATGGCATCGTCGGTTTCCACCAGGATAAGGTCCTCCACCCCCAGGAATTCTACATGTTTTCTGGAACCCAATACCAGATTGTCACCGGGTTCTCCGTCATTCCTTTCCATGTTGTACTGATACAGCGCTTCGAAGGAGCCCATGTCTGACCAGTCAAAAAAGGAGGCCACCACCTTAATTTTGTCTGACTTTTCCATAACCGCATAATCTACGCTGACGGTCGGAATCCCCAGACTTTCCTCCATGGGTAAAAATCCGTTTTCAGCCTTTTCAAAAGCCTTCCTTGCCGTGTTGTAGATTTCGGGGGCATACTTTTTTAATTCTTCCAGATAAACATTTGCAGTGAAACAGAACATCCCGCTGTTCCATAAAAAGTTTCCGTTTTCAACAAATTCCCGGGCGGTGTCAATGTTCGGTTTTTCCCTAAATGACTTTACCTCATTGCCCTCATACTCAATATATCCAAACCCGGTTTCCGCCCTGGTCGGAACCAGACCAAAGGTGACCAGGAAACCTTCCCGGGCCAACTGTACAGCCTCCCTCAATGCCTTTTCGTAAGCTGCCTGACCCTCAATCAGGTGGTCCGAGGGAGTAATTAAAAGTATGTCCTCCCCCTCTTGCGACAGGGCAGCAAAGGCAATCGCCGCCGCCGTATTCCTGGGACAAGCCTCTACCAGTTCCACAAAGTCATCCGTTCCGGTCTTGTGCAACTGTTCCCTGGATAGCCGATAATTGTCGATACCCCCTACGACCATGACCTGGTCACAAACGGCTTTGTTTCTTTCAACGGTTAATCCAAACAAAGATTGACCATCGAACAAAGGAAGATACTGCTTGGGCCTTGATTTTCTGGACAATGGCCATAACCTGCTCCCAACCCCTCCTGATAAAATAACGTTGACGATTTTCATGAAGTAAAAATAAAGCCGACGGGATGAATAATTGCAAATCTAATGGATCCTGTTCAATTTCCAAACCTTCTTGAAGGGCACAAAGATGATCAAAAAGTTTTTAAATACAAAAAAAAGTATTCAAAAAACAAAATAGTTGTGTTAAAATTCTTCCAGTAAAGGTTCCTACCCAGCGGCTCGGACGGCACATTAGTGTTGCAGGATTGTATTTATCCCTTAAATGGATAATTTTGTCGAAATATAGAATTTTGCCATGCAAAACAAATGTCAGTGGTTTGTGATGTACACGGCTCCAAGATCAGAAAAGAAAGTGGAGCAGCGTCTAACGGAAAAAGGGCTCGACGTTTACCTTCCCATGGTGGAGGAAGTCCGCCAGTGGAGTGACAGAAAAAAGAAGGTTCAAAGGCCTCTGTTTAATGGTTACCTGTTTGTATTCACCAGCAAAGATAGGCTATGGGAAGCACTACAGGTAGCAGGAGCGGTCAAGTTTGTCAATTTTGCCGGGGAACACGCCACGGTCAGGGATACTGAGATTGAAGCCATTAAAAGGATCATTTCCACCGGGATAGCCGTGGAGGTTGAGACCAGCAACATTGAAAAAGGCCAGCAGGTAAAAATTCTGGGAGGGCCGCTTGAGGGCTTCCAGGGGGAGTGTGTGCAAAAAGGCAACAAGGATTATTTCATTATCCGAATTCCCAGCATCAACCAAAGCATGATGGTCAATGTTCCGCACAAATTCCTTGAGGTGGCGGAGTGATCCTCTCCCTATTGGCTGGCCAGCCCATGGGCGGCCAGCGTACTTATAACAGCTTTTGCAGCAAGGCTCTTACTTCCTTCGGTCCTTTAATGTTGTAACTGGCTACGGTGAAGCTATAACCTACCCTGACAGTATAGGCATGGGCGGGCATGGCTTTAAAAGTATCCTCATCCGTCCAGTCGTT
>DATGOS010000280.1:0-2099 GCA_035305725.1 Cyclobacteriaceae bacterium | reverse complement strand
CTGAAAGCAGAAAACTATAAAAAAAATACCGAGTAAAATCCTCCTCATGAGACAAGCTGAGGGATTAAAGTCAGGTGTTTTCATGAATTTCAAATCGGTTAATCCAAATCCTTGAAGACGTATTCCAGATCCAGTCGGAACCCTGCAATGCATTTGGATTCAAGGAAATCCCCTGAGGTAAAGAGTTTGGAAGGAATATATTTTCCTTCCATAAGGGTATAGGTCATGACGGTATGTTCGTATGGGTGGATGATCCAATATTCCCCCACACCGCTTTCCTCATAGACCTCATATTTGTTTTTGATCTCCTTTTTGTTGTTGCCTGGTGAAAGAATCTCGATAATCAGGTCAGGGGCGCCGACGCAGCCCAGGTCATCAAGTTTGCTGCTATCACAGATCACGCAGATGTCCGGCTGGACTACCGTATCTACATCTTCGTTATTGATGGATTTCTTTGGCAGGCGTACATCGAAAGGTGCTTCGTAGACCTCACATCTTTTCCCTTTAAGGAAATTAAAAAATTCGGTAAATACCTTACCCGAGATTTTCTGGTGAATTCTCCTGGGTGCAGCTGCTGCCGACCGGAACACCTTGCCTTTGATCAGCTCCACCATCTCATCTATCTGCCAGCCCAGGTAATCAGCATAGGAATACCTTCCGTATTCGGTAAAGGGCTCTTTTACTTCTTTTCCGGCTTCTTCCTTTTCCATCCTCCTAATTTAACAATAATCGGGTTGAAATAACATCGCGGTGGTCTCACAAGTATGGTAAAAATTACTCTACCAAAAGCTGCCTGGGGGAATGATCAAAGATGCCATCCACGAACCGGTAAGCCGCTTCACGGGTTTGCACAGGCCAGTCATGTTCCGCATCCGGATAACGCACCTGAAGCTTATCCTCCGCATCCAAAAACCTGTATACTTCCCCTGCGCTGGCCATGCCCACTTTCACCCCCTCCACATCAAAATTGCTGTCCCTGAGCGGAGAATTGGAAAAGAAGGCCCGGGGAGCAAAAGAAGCTATGATTTCGTCAAAATCAAACGGGATCCTGTCTCCGTCCAAATTGTATTTTGTACGGAAAAGCGGCATATAGAGCTTCTGGGCAAAAGGTCCCAGCCTGCCCCCGTACCGCTTGTTCACTTCCTCGCCCCGGTCATAATAGTCCAGCATGGTCCAGCCACAACTGGACACCATCACCTTCAGCCGTGTGTCAAAAGCTCCGACAAACATGGCGTTGTGGCCGCCCAGGGAATGCCCCAACACTCCGATCCGTTCCGGGTCCACATCTTCACGCGCAGTGAGCAGATCCACACAGCGCATATGGTTAAAAATAGCCTTCATGGTACCTGACTCATAGCGGTCATTGTCAAAATCATAATCCTGCTGCTCCCCCATACTGGGATAGTCGGGAGCAATGACGACATAACCCCGCTCAGCCAGCTCTTTCGCCTGGGCTCTGTTGTGGCGGGGACTTTCCCCGTCCACCAAACGTTTACCCAAGGCGCCGGTCCCATGCAGGACCAACATGGCCGGGCTTTTCTTTCCTGTCTCTACCCCATGGGGAACATATAGATAAGCGGTTACATCCTCATTGGCCGCAGGCGTAAACCTGATAGAATAACGGGTATAAGTTTCCGTTCGCAAACTGTCGCGGTACTGGATGTCCAGGGGTGGCAAATTGTTGGTTTCAGGAAGCCGCCCCATGACCAGTTGCAGGCTGTCCAGAATCTGAAGCCGCTTCGTTTCCCAGTCCTTTTCGGACTTTACCGCCTTACGTGATCCGTCCGCCGTCATATAGGTCAACAACCCTTCGTCGGGTTCAGTGGATTGCCCGCAGCTAATCAGAACAAGCATCAATAGCCCGTAAACAACATGCGTTTTCTTCCGGAAGTAACTTCGCCCGGAAGGCCTCTTATTATTATTCAGCAGGTTAATCATGGAAAAATATTGTTGTTTGGTTAAAGTTTGATAAAGTGCGGGTGACACCAGGCACCGGAAGCCTACAAGTTGAATCGCACTCCGTTATGTCGCTGTAACTCCGTTCTTCGGAAACAAGACCGCGATATGGCCATTTCTAATGTTCATCAATCGTTTCTAAA
>DATGOS010000279.1:0-3523 GCA_035305725.1 Cyclobacteriaceae bacterium | reverse complement strand
CGGGTATAGTCCTCTATAATTTTGACCAGCGCCTGCCGGTCGAATGTGATGTCCCTGGCCTTTACCCCATGTTCTTTCCGTTGTTTCGGGATAAGATGTCTTTTGGCGATCTCCACCTTTTCTTCAAGGGTATAACCGGTCACCTCGATGATCTCCATCCTGTCCCTTAACGCAGGCTGAATCCTGTCCAGGGAGTTGGCGGTGGCGATAAACAATACCTTGGAGAGGTCATACTCTACTTCCAGGTAGTTGTCGGTAAAGGAGTGGTTCTGCTCGGGATCCAGCACTTCCAGAAAGGCAGAGGAAGGGTCTCCCCTAAAATCGGTGCTGAGTTTGTCTATCTCATCCAGGACGTAGACCGGGTTGGAAGACTTCACCTTCTTCATGTTTTGAATGATCTTACCCGGCATGGCACCCACATAGGTTTTTCTATGTCCCCGGATTTCCGCTTCATCATGCAGGCCGCCCAAAGACATCCGGATATATTTTCTTCCCAATGCTTTGGCGACGGATTTACCCAAAGAGGTTTTACCCACCCCCGGAGGGCCATACAGACAAAGAATTGGCCCTTTCAGATCATTTTTTAGTTTCAACACCGCCAGATATTCAATGATTCTTTCTTTCACCTTGTCCAGACCATAATGGTCCTTATCCAGAATAGCACTCGCCCTTTTCAGATCGAAATTATCCGTGGTATACTCGTTCCAGGGAAGATCCACCATGGTCTCCACATAGTTCAACGCAATGGGATATTCCGCCGCGGAGGGATTGATTCTGGTAATCTTGTCCAGTTCCTTTTCAAAATGGGCGGCGACTTCCTTAGACCATTTTTTCTTTTTCCCCCTGGCACGCAGCTCTTCAATTTCCTTTTCCGGCCCCTCTTCCCCAAGTTCGGTTTGCAGGACCTTCATCTGTTGGCGAAGGAAATAATCCCTTTGCTGTTGGTCAATATCCGTATGCACCTTTTTTTGTATCTCGCTCTTCAGCTCCAGCATCTGGATATCCTTCATCATGAATTCAAGCAACAAGGTGGCCCGTTCCACGCCGTCGTTGATCTCCAACAGCCGTTGTTTGGCTTCTACAGGTGCGTTGATGTTGGAGGAGAGGAAGTGGGTAAGGAAAGGGGTGCTGTCAATATTGTCCAAAGCCACCTGTGCCTCCCGGGGTATTTCCGGGTTCAACTGTAGGATCTTTAGCGCAGAATCCTTCAGAGATCCCTCCAGGGCTTCAATTTCTTTGTTGTCCTGCGGAAAATATTCTTCCAGATAATTCACCCGGGCCTGAAAATAAGGATCCTCGGTGATTTCTTCCGTGATCTTAAACCGCTTTTTGCCTTGTATAATGATGGTAGTGTTGCCGTCCGGCAAAATAATCATCTTGATGATTTTGGCCAGCGTTCCCACATGGTAGATATCGCCCCAGGAAGGATCATCGTTGTTGTGCTGGATCTGCGCACAGACGCCGATAAGCTTATTACCCTTGTGGGCTTTCTTGACCAGCTTGATGGAACGTTGCCTTCCGACGGTGATGGGGATGACCACACCTGGAAATAATACCGTGTTTCTCACGGAAAGAATGGGAATAATTTCAGGATAATCATCCGGCTTAACCTGATCTTCGTCTTCATCGGTGATCAGTTGTATAAGTTCCCCCTCTTCCGGATACTCACCGATCATCAAGGATTGATATAATTGATTTGCGAATTTGCTCATAAACTCCGAATGACTGTTATTTTGTCATGTTGACTTAAAATAAAAGAAGAACCTTTAGATATTAAAGGTTCCTCTTAATTACTCAATGGATATGCCAAATATATTAAAGTAACATAATGTCAGGTCCATGAAACATTATGTTGGCTTATTTTATGGCCTGCCCATTTATTCCAGCCGGTCAGCCCTTTAATTTTATGTAAATAATTTTAAAATGTCATTCCCAATCGCAAAGACCATCAGGGCCAGTAACAGGACCATGCCTACCTTTTGGGCATTTTCCAAAAACTTGTCAGAAGGTGCACGCCCGGATATGATCTCATACAGCAAAAACGTCACATGCCCGCCATCCAGCGCGGGGATGGGAAGTAAGTTCATAAAAGCCAGAATCATGGAAATCAACCCCGTGATGGTCCAAAACTTCACCCAGTCCCAACTGTTTCCGTAAATCTGTGCAATGCCTATCGGTCCGCTGATATTTTTGGTAGAAACTTCTCCTGTAAACATCTTGCCAATAGCCCTGGCATTCAAAATCACCACACCAAAAGCCCTTTCCGTTCCCTGGGGTATTGCCTCCAGGAACGTATATTGTTTTGTTACCGGCTCCAGCAGCGAATTAATGGCTATGCCCAGGGTACCGTCTTCCCTCACCTGGGCGGATTTTTGTATGGTCTCTCCCCCCCGCTCTATGTTCAGTTGTACCTGCTGATTTGAAAAATCCGCCAGGGCATCCTGCAGTTCATTGAAATAGTGGACCTCGCGACCGTTGACCGCTAAAATCTTATCTCCTTTTTCCAGGCCAATCTCAGCGGCGGGGCCTTCAGGGATGACATCCAGAATTTCGTACGGAAACCGGATGCCGATAAATCTGGACATGGCGTCCTCATCCGAAAACATGTTTATAAACCCTTCAGGAATTTCAATTTTCAGAATCTCCCCGGCCCGGTCCACGGTATAGTAGCCTTTACTCTTCAACAGGGCATCGCCGCTGCTGAGGTCAGTGAGGCTCTCGTAGTTGGCACCGTTGATGTTCAGCACCTTGTCTCCATCCCGTAGTCCAATCTGTTCACCGATATCATAGGCCACAATGCCATGCTCAATCACCTGATCCCGGGAATAATAGGTTTCTCCACGGTCGTAAACCAAAAAGACAAAGATGAGTATACCCGTGATCACATTGACCACGATTCCTCCCAACATCACAATCAGCCTTTGCCAGGCAGGTTTGGCCCTGAACTCCCAGGGCTGGGGTTCTTTGGAAAGCTGTTCCGTATCCATGGACTCATCCACCATGCCGGCTATTTTAACGAATCCTCCTAAGGGAATGGCCCCTATGGAATACTCCGTCTCCCCCCATCTAAAACCGATTAATTTGGGAGGAAAGCCTATGGAGAACTTCTCCACTTTCATCCCGAACATTTTTGCGGTGAGCAGGTGCCCCAACTCGTGCAGACCTACCAAAATTGACAATCCCAGCAACAACTGGGCCACCATGACTAATGTATCCATTCCCTGTTTTTATTCTTATTGATTTTCTGTTTTGTAAGTATCCTGGCTTCTCTGTCCGATGCTATAAAATCCTCCAGCGACGGTTGTTTAACAAAATGCGCCGTATGTAAAGTTTCATTGATAATTTCCGGTATTTCCAGAAAGCCCACCTGGTCCTGCAAAAATGCCGCGACCACCACTTCATTGGCCGCGTTTAACAAACAGGCGGCGTTTCCGCCCATATCCAGCGCGTCATAGGCAAGTTGCAAATTTCTGAAAGTTTTTAGGTCTGGGGGTTCAAAATTAAGTTCCGGATAAAGACCAAA